>JAHENP010000117.1 GCA_018609965.1 Haloferacaceae archaeon | reverse complement strand
GCACGCTGGAACCGGCGGTTGGTCGGTGTCGGCACCCACTCTGGGAGGTACGTCGACGGCGAGTCGAGTCTGAGTCGGGTGAGCACGTCGTCAGCGGCCGCGTGGATCGGGCTGTCGTCGCCGAGATCCAGCCCGAACAACGCCCGCGCGAGAACGGCCAACGCGAGGTCTCGTGTCGTCGACTGGAGGTCGACCACGCCCGCGGCCGGCCAGTCGTCGACTGCCGCGTCCGTGTACCGCGCCGTGACGCCGTCGACGCCGGCGACTCGGTCACCTGTGAACACGGACCCGACCGTCGCGCGCCGCTCGCGCCACGCGTCACCCTCCAGCAAGACGAGACTCCCGCCCTGGAGTGTGCCGAGGCGGTCGCGGACGAGTTCGGCTTTCCGGTAGTTGTCGGCCGCGTCGACCAACACCTTACGCGCGACCCGTGGATCGGTGACGAGCCCGACGGGCCGTCCCGCGATGGAGACGGCCACTACCGACGCGCCCGCCTGTCCCCACTGTTCGAGCGTGGCCAGCGGCGACCGGAGGAATGGGACCGTGTGGCCGAGCAGTGGCCAGTCCCCGGACGCACGCGGCGGCGGCCCCGGCGTGCGGCGAGCGTCCTGTGACACACCTCGGTGGTGGCGTGCCGGCCTGAAGTACGTGTGGTCAGAGTCAGGGCGACAGTCCGGTGAGGGTCGGCCCTACGGCTCCAGTACGACCCGGAACCGCGCCTCGTTCTCGATCATCCGGTCGTAAGCAGCCTCAACATCCTCCAGCGGGAACGTCTCCACCTCCGGGGTCACCGCGCGGAGCGAACTGAACTCCAGGGTGTCCTGTGAGTCGCGGGCGTCACCCGACCCCCACCCCTCGACGGCGCCAGCGGTGCCGATCAGGTGTTGTGCGTCGACGGCGACCGACTCGCCGGGGACGCCGACGACGATCACAGAGCCGTCAGCGCCGATTCCGCCGACGACCGACGCGATGGCCTCGCTCGACGGCGCCGTCGCCAACACCGCGTCGGCGCCGCCCAACGCCTGCAGCGCCGCCGCGGGGTCCGTCTCGCTCGCGTCGACGAAGTGATCGGCGCCGAGATCCGTCGCCAACGACTCCTTATCCGGACTGCGCGAGACGGCAACCGTCTCGTACCCCGCCGCGTGGGCGTACTGGACACCCAGATGGCCCAGTCCGCCGATCCCTTGGACTGCAACCAGATCACCTGGCTGGAGGTCTGCGTTCCGGAGCGCGTTGTACGTCGTCACGCCCGCACACAGCAACGGTGCGGCGTCGACGGCGCTCAGATCGTCTGGCACTGCTGCCAACGCCTCGCTCGGGACGGTGGTGTACTCGGCGTAGCCACCGTCGAAAGTAAGGCCGGTGATGTCACCGTTCTCACAGCCGAGGAAGTTGCCGCGACGACACGGCTCACAGGTGAAACAGTGACCGCCGTGCCAGCCGGCGCCGACCCGGTCGCCGACTGTCCACTGTGTCACGTTCTCGCCGACCGCGTCGACGGCACCGGCGACTTCGTGGCCTGGGACCCGCGGATACTCGACGGCTGGGTGGCCGCCGTCGACGACGAACGCGTCACTGTGACAGATTCCACACGCCTCGACCGCGACCCGCACCTCGTCGGCGTCCGGCTCCGGAACCGGCCGCTCGACGTGTTCGAAGTCTTCGCCTCCCGCTGGGACGACGGCCGCTCGCATTGTCTCGCTCACGACCGTCGTTCGGGGGTAACGGCAAAAGCTCTACTGTATGCGAGTCGGCTCACACAGACTCGAACTCCACGACGGCGTCGTCACCGACGATCCTGAGTTCGTCGCCGCCGTCACCCACTCGGCCCGTGAGCGACGTTTCGCTGCTCGTCTCGACACTGTCGAGCGTGTCGAGGCCGTCGACGGTCGCGTCGGTCTCGACGACCACCGTCGCGTCGAGTTCCGACGCGAGTCGGGCGGTGATCTCCCCGTCGTCGATGTCGACCTCCACGTCGCCGTCCGTATCGGCAATCGCCAGGTCGATCTCGGCGTCGTCGCCGGTCACGTCACCGACCGTCGCCGGCGTCGCCACGTCGAGTGAGCCGTCACCCAGTTCACCATGGACGGTGTCGGGGCCAGCGAGGCTCACATCCGCGTCGTCGACACTCAACTCAAGATTGCCGGGCAGGTCACCGACAGTGATCTCCCCGTCGTCTGCGCTGATCTCGTCGACCTGTACGCCGGACGGGACACGCACGTCGAGCGTCTCGGCACCGCCGCCGACGGTGCCGAGTTGGATGGAGTCGGTCCGCTCGACACCGACAGTCAGCGCGCCGCCGACGACCTCGCGGGTGATCAACACCTCCGACAGTTCCGTCTGGCCGATTGCGTACTTCGTGGCCTCAATCTGTACGTCCGTGCCGTCCCAGCGTTCGACTGTCACGTCTGCGTCGCCGACATCCAGTGAGAGTCGGTCGACATCCTCGGAGACAGTGTACTCCACATCCGTCTCCTCGCGGTCCCCTTCGGTGACGCCCGCACAGCCAGCAAGTCCAGCCGTCACTGCGGCACCGACCGCGCCGAGCACACTCCGTCGCGTCGTGTTCTGGTTGGTTCGTCTCACATGGACGGCTATGACGGGCCCGAATCAAGAGACCGCTAGCCGACACCAGCCTGCTGCGACTGTGTTTCAACACGGGCAACAACGCGCCAGGGGGGCGGGTCGGGACTCCTACGCCTACGGGAGCACCGAGACTACCACGCCAGCGAGAATACTGAGATTACCACGCCAGCGAGAACACCGAGACTACTCCAGCTGGTGGTAGTCGAGTTCGTGTCCTTCGTCGAGCGCCGCCCGAACCTCGTCGCTCGGCTCGCCGACGGGTTCGGTCGTCGTCGTCACACCGACATCGGCGGCGTGGTAGTGGATGTTCCGCTGCCAGTCGGGGTCGATCCCGGTGAAGTCCGTGCGGTAGTGAGCGCCACGGGACTCCTCGCGTTCGAGTGCGCCGCGCAACACCGTCTCGGCGACCGTCAGCGAGAACCCCAGATCGACCGCGAACTCGAAGGAACGACTGCCGAGCGGGCCGACGGCCATCTCCTCTGCGGCCGTCCGGATCTCCGCGAGCCGGTCGAGTCCCGTCTCCAACCGGTCGGCGTCACGGAGCAGTCCGGCGGTCTCCCACAGCAGTGTCTGGAGATCCTCGAGCACCGCCTTCGGCTCGCGTGTGCCGTCACTGTCTGCCAGTGTCGTGAGCCCCGCGAGGTGTGGCTCGACGAGCGACTCACGGAGGTCGTCCGACACCGTCCCCGGTTCGGGGTCGCGCTCGGCGATCCGTTCGCCCGCG
>JAHENP010000116.1 GCA_018609965.1 Haloferacaceae archaeon | reverse complement strand
GTTGTTGGCGTCGATTCCGGGACGGACCGCGGACGGCGACCAGTTGCCGACGATCGGCGGGGAGGTGCCGACGCCGACCGCAGAGCCACAGGAGTGTCGGTTCGCGCCACGGTGTCCGGCGGCGTTCGACGCCTGCGAGCGTGTCCACCCGGAGCCGGTGGACGTGGCCGACGGAACCGGGGAGACCCACACCGCGGCGTGTCTCCTCCACGAGTCGGAGTACGGCCACTCGCCGGCGGAGGCGACGTTCGATCCGGACACAGACACTGCAACAGACGGCGGCCGAGAGGGAGGTGACCGATCGTGAGTACACAGACCACGCGAGAGACGACCGAGACGGCGGAGACGCTGTTGGAGGTACGGGAGCTGAAGAAGTACTACGACGACGGCGGCCTGATCGGCGATCCGGTGCAGGCCGTCGACGGCGTCTCCTTCGACCTCCAGAAGGGGGAGACGCTGGGTGTCGTCGGCGAGTCCGGCTGTGGGAAGACCACGCTCGGCCGGACGATCCTCGGATTAGAGGAGGCCACCGGCGGCGAGGTGGTCGCCGACGGCCGTGACGTGACGGCGATCTCCGGGTCGGACAGACGGGAGTGGCAACGCGACGCGCAGATGGTGTTTCAGGACCCCGACTCCAGCCTGAACGACCGGATGACGGTCGGGGAGATCATCCGGGAGCCGTTGGACGCCCACGACTGGCGGACCGCCGAGGCGCGCCGGGCTCGGGTGTTCGAACTGATCGAGAAGGTGGGGTTGCGGGAGGAACACTACTACCGGTACCCACACCAGTTCTCCGGGGGGCAGCGCCAACGGATCGGGATCGCGCGGGCGCTCGCACTCGAACCGGAGTTCATCGTGTTAGACGAGCCGGTGTCGGCGTTGGACGTCTCCGTCCAGGCGCGGATTATCAACCTGTTGGACGAACTCCAGTCGGAGCTGGGGCTCACCTACCTGTTCATCGCACACGACCTGAGTGTCGTCCGGCACATCTGTGATCGGGTCGCGGTGATGTATCTCGGCAACGTCGTCGAGTTGGGGCCGACGGAGTCGGTGTACACCGACCCCTCACACCCGTACACGGTGTCGTTGTTGTCCGCGATTCCCGGGAGCTTCGGGCCGGACCGCGACCGGATCACGCTGCGGGGAACGCCCCCGTCGCCGCGGAACCCACCGACCGGCTGTCGGTTCGTCACGCGGTGTCCGGCGAAAGTGCGTCCAGACGAGTACGCGGACCTGCCGGAGGACGCCTGGACCGGGATCGAGGAGTTCCACACGGTGCTCCGTGCGCGTGCGCGGGCAGACGACGGGCTACTGGAACGGCTGAAGGCTGCTCTCGGCGCGTCTGTCGGTGAGAACATCACCGAGACGACCCAGGAGCTGTTCGGCGACGTGGAACTGGGCTCGGCACAGCCGGTCGTCGACGAGGCAGTCGAGACCGCACAGGGTGGTGACGACAGTGGCGCCGCCGCGTTGGTGCGCGAGGAGTTCGGGTCGATCTGCAACGAGGAGGAACCCGACGAGTACGTCGTGGACAGCGACGGTCGGCTCAGCCAGTGTGTGCGTCACGAGGACGGCTACGACGCGCCGGAAGTGGTGATCGAGCGGCGTTTGAACCGCCGAAGAGAGTGAGGCGGTTGGCGCCGAGCCGGTGAGCGGAGCGAGCCGGCGAGGTTTGTCGGCGAACGTAGTGAGGCGGTTGGTACCGAGCCGGTGAGCGGAGCGAGCCGGCGAGGCTTGCGTCGGCGAAGGGACTGAGCCGTTAGCCGCCGAACGAAGTGAGGCGGTTGGTACCGAACCGACCGCTCCGAGCCGTGCGGTCCGACTCACGGCGGCAGTGGAGAGGTTATAAACCCGGCCCAAGTACTGCGAGTTAGTTACGATGGTGGCACTCCTGACGGTTGTCGGAATCTCGGTTGCGGTGTTCGTCGGTTTCAACATCGGTGGCTCGTCCACCGGCGTCGCGTTCGGCCCCGCAGTCGGCTCGCGGCTCCTCCGGAAGGTGACCGCCGCTGGGTTGTTCGTCGGGTTCGGCTTCCTCGGTGCGTGGACGGTCGGACGGGAGGTGATCGCGACGATGAGCAGCAGTATCGTGCCGGCGGCGCAGTTCACGCCGCTCGCCAGCGTCACGGTTCTGTTCTTCACCGGGGCGTCGTTGCTGCTCTCGAACCTCTACGGCGTGCCGGCCTCGACGTCGATGACTGCCGTCGGCGCCATCGTCGGGTTGGGGCTCGCCTCCGGGACGCTCAACCAGGCGTTGATGTTCGTCATCGTCTCCGCATGGATCGTCGCGCCACTGATCTGTCTGTTCGTCGGGGCCGTGGTGGGGCGGTACGTCTACCCGTATCTCGACCGGTACGTCGCGTTCACCACCTTCGATCTCCACTTCGTCCAGTTCGATCGGTCAGGGACGGTGCCGCGGCCGTTCCTCAACCCGAACGCCTCGCCCCAGGACGTGGTCGGCTCGTTGTCGGTCGTCGCAATCGGTTGTTACATGGCCTTCTCCGCGGGGGCGTCGAACGCCGCGAACGCCGTCGCCCCGCTCGTTGGCGCCGGCGGGTCACTCACCGTCGACCAGGGGGTGGTGCTCGCGGTGACGGCGTTCGGGCTGGGGAGTTTCACCATCGCCCGCCGGACGCTGGAGACGGTCGGTGACGACATCACGGAGCTGCCGATCCTCGCGTCGCTGATCGTCTCCGTGGTCGGCGGGACGGTGATCACGATCCTCTCGTCGGCCGGCATCCCCGCGAGTCTCGCCGTCAGCACCACCTCGACGATCATCGGTCTCGGGTGGGGGCGTGCGAGCCGGGCCGCGACACTCGCAGAGCTGGCGACGCCCACGGCCGAGCGGCCAGATGTCGCCGTCTCGACTGGCGCGCTCGTGACCTCCCGCGCGGAGGACGCCCCCGCCGGGCCGACGATCGGCGACGTGGCCCGCAAGGAGGAGTCCGCAGAGAAACCAGACGAGATACCGGAGGTGCCGGACGTCGGGAGCGAGGGCCCGGCGGACATCGACGAGAACAGTCTCTTCGACCCGGCGGCGGCCAAACGGATCGTGACGATGTGGGTGTTGACGCCGTCGCTGGCGATCGTCGCCTCGTACCCGGTGTTTGCGTTTCTGATCTGAGCCGCTCGTCGGGCAAGGCGCTGTGTGTTCGCACCGACTGCGGTTGGTCGGTTCCCGGAGTGTGTTCGTCTGAGATCCGTCTGGATGTAACGCGGGCGTCCACGCTGTGACACACGTTCGTGGCAGTCGCGTGACACCGGAGGTCCGTCCGTGTCAGTGGCGAGACGAGTGATGTGATACCCATAAGCTCGTTCGGGCACAACTACGGTCGTGTCCGAGAGACGACGATTCCTAGCGGCTGCGGGAACGGGTATTGCGACACTGCTGGCCGGCTGCGCGGGCGGGCGCGGCGTCGGCGGCTCGACGGCGACACAGACCGACTCGGCGACGGACACAGCCACCGCGGCAGACGACACGGACGTGAGCGACACGGCCCGTCTCGTCGCCGACAACGTCGGCTCGACCGCGTGGGAGTTCGTCGGCGAGAGCGGCGTCGCCGGTGACGGTGAGAATCCACCCGTCACACTGGAGACCGGGACTCGCTACGTCGTCGAGAACCGCGGGTGGAGTTCTCACCCGTTCGCGTTCCTTGCCGCCGACGGCACCTCGTTGCTCACACAGGCGGACGGCGGCACGTTCGCGGACGACGCCGACGTGGACTGGCGTGACGATGGCGAGGAGTTCGCGTTCACCGTCACGCCCGAGCTTGCGGACGGTGTCGACCGGTACGTCTGTACCGTTCACGCACGGATGCAAGGCGACGTGGAGGCTGCCGCCGGAGAGCAGACGGAGACATCGACGGACGCCCCCGGCGGCGGCGGTGGCGGTGCCTACTGATTCGACGAGGACACCTCCGTGCCGGCGGGACACTGTCGAGACAGCTCCGTCAGCAACACGATGCCCGGCACAAATGTCGACACACAGTCAGATAGAGCGCCGCACCGGCCCGTCCCGGCTGGAACGCCGAACTGACACGTCCGGGCCACTGGAACTAAGACTCTGACCAGAACCAACGTCCCCGATTCAATATAGCGCTCTGCAGTTTACAGGTTCGACGCGCGACACGGAGTCGGTGATTCGGACACGCGAGGGCGGCAGACCTCACAAACTGTTAACACGTCTCGGTCCCGTGCCGGAGCATGGAGCGACCAGGGCACGCACGTTCGGTGGCTCGGTGGCGTGGGAGTGTCTCCCCGAGATGGGGTGGGCGCCAGGGTGTGTCGCGGTGACCGACGACCACGAGACGGACGGCGGGACACGTTCTGTGGACCGACACCTCCGAGACGACTCAGAGGGGATCGAGTCGGCCGTCGCAGAGTTGACCGAGGTGGTGCGGGCGAACGCAGACAGCCGTCTCGACGAGACGCTCGGAGAGCCGCCAACGGCGGCCGTCGCGCCGTTGTACGAGGCGTACGACGAACTGCTCTCGGGGTGGCGCGACACCGTCGACCGGACCTCGTCGTTCGGCGAGCAGGTCGCCACGGCCGCGACAGCGGTCGACGACCGAGTGGAGTCGGTGCGGGCGTCGAGCCGAGAGATCGACGACGCGGTCGCCGACATCGCTGAGGGGACAGACAAACAGGCCGATCGCGTCGGCGACATCTCCACCGAACTCCAAGAGCTGTCGGCAACGAACGAGGAGATCGCGGCGGCCGCGAGCGAGGCGGCACGGGGGACGACAGAGGCGAGCCGGCAGTGTACGGCCGCCGAGGCGACGGCCGAGGAGGCAGTAGCGGCACTCGACCGTCTCGCAGAGCGGGCCGAACAGACCGTCGAGACGACCCGTCAGTTGGTGTCGGTCGCCTCGGAGATCGACGATGTGGTCGCCGTCGTCGACGAGGTCGCCGACGAGACGAACCTGTTGGCGTTGAACGCCAAGATCGAGGCCGCCCGGGCGGACGGCGCTGGCGACGGGTTCGCGGTCGTCGCCAGTGAGGTGAAACAGCTCGCAGAGGAGACACAGACCGCGACGAGCGAGATCGAGTCGTCGCTGGCCCGGGTTCACGACCGAGTCGACGCGACCGTCGACGGGATACACGCAACCGGTGACCGAGTCGATGAGACCCGCACCGCCGTCGACAGGGTGGCCGACGAACTAGACACGGTTGTTGAGCAGGTGCAGGCAGTCGACAACGAGGTGCAGGAGATCGAGACCGCGACCGAGACACAGGCCGAGTCGACACAACGAGTCTCCTCGGCGGTCGAGGCGGTCGACGAGATCGGCGCTGAGACGGCCGCAGACGCCAGTGTCGCCGCCGAGGCGACCCGGGAGCAGACGACGGAACTCGCGGAGGTGTCGACGCAGGTCGCGACGTTGTCCGAGCGTGCGGCGACGTTGTCGGCGGAGTTGGACCAGTACGACACAACTGGAGAGAGTCCTCCAAGCGGCGCAACCGGCGAGGAGACGGCACACGTAACGTTCTGGCACGCGATGAGCGGGGAGACGGCGTTGACACTGGAGTCGTTCGCACGCGAGTTCGAGTCCACGACGACCGGCGTGGAGATCGAACTGGTCTCGAAGGGGAACTACCGGGCTACGTTCGACGCGACACTCCGAGCGGCAGCGCGTGGCGAGCCGCCGGCGCTCGCACAACTGTTCGAGATTGGCACGACACGCGCCCGCAAGAGCGGGGCGTTCCGCCCGGCCGGAGAGTTGCTCTCGTCGTCACACGTCGACTCTCTGCTCGATCCGGCCGTGAACTACTACCGGTACGGCGGGCGGCTCCACTCTATCCCGTTCAACGTCTCGAACCCGGTGTTGGCGTACGATACCGACGCGTTCGCGGCAGCGGGACTCGACCCCGAGCGGCCGCCGGCGACGTTCGCGGAGGTCAAACGTGCCGCGCGACAGCTCGTCACAGAGGGGCCGACGGAGTACGGGATCACCTTCGCCAACTACTCGTGGTTCGTCGAGCAGTGGTTCGCACAGGCGGACGAGCCGCTCGTGGAGCCGGCGAACGGCCGCGAAGGGCCGGCGACGACGGCGAACACAGACGGGTTCGCCCACGATCTGTTCGACTGGTGGGTCGGACTGGAGGCGGACGGACTCTACTACAATCCCGGAACGGAGGCCCGTGGTGCGGCTCGCGAGGCGTTCCACGACCGGGAGGCGGCGATGCTGATCGGGTCGACCTCGTCGTTGCCGGCGATCCAGTCGGGTGCCGACTTCGGCGTCGGCGTCGGTCAGCTTCCCGTCCGCGAGCGTCGGACGGGTGTCCTCGTGGGCGGTGCGTCGCTGTGGGTTGGGGGCGGCCACCCGGAGCCGGTGACGGCCGCGGCTGGAGAGTTCTTAGAGTGGCTCACACGGCCGGAACAACAACGCCGGTGGTTCCAAGCGACCGGCTACCTGCCGGTCCACGAGGGCGTGCTTCCGGAGCTACGGGCCGACGACTGGTTCGAGACGAACCCGGGCTACGAGACGGCGTTGGAGCAACTGGCCGAGACGACCGACACCGTCGCCACCCGTGGCGCGCAGGTCGCCCGGGCAGACGACGTTCGGACCGTGATTGAGGAGGGGTTCGAACGGGCAGAGACGCGCGCGGACGTACCACAGATGCTCGACCGCGTCGGCGAGGAAATCGAGTCGGTACTCCGCGACCAGCCGACAGGGTGAGTCCTGCCGCCTCACATCATACCGACAGACTGTCCGTAGAGCGCTCAGAACCCGACAGTCCAGCCAGTTCGGACTGACGATTCACACTCGTGTCTTAGGGCTTTAGGACACGGAAATGCATCAGGTTCAAGTGAGTGCCGTCACACCGACCGTGTGTGCCGAGTGAGGATCGGACGCCGGTGACGACACGGGTCCCGGCGTCACAGAAGGCGGCGTGGGCGGCCGACGCCGACGCGTTGGACATGAGCCAGGCGGAGTTCGTCCGGACGATGGTGCAGGCCGGTCGTCGGGAACTCGAACTCCCGGAGGGTGTCGGTGCGGCCACCGCAGCGGGAGCCGAGGGTGGTGAGTGTGACGGCGTGGAACCCGACTCTCCCGGCCCGAACCCTGGGGGTGAGGCCCTCGAAGACCGGGTGCTCGACGTGCTCCACGAGGAGGGTGTCTGTTCGTGGGACGAGCTCGTCGAGGCGTTCGTCGGTGACTTCGAGGACGAACTCGACGAGACACTGACACGACTCCAGTCGGAGGGGCCGGTGAGCTACTCCGGGCGGGAGGGGGGGTACGTCGTCCGTGAGTAGCACACGCGCGGGCGATGTCGACGACCCGGTGGCGTTCTTCCTCCGGGACGTAGAACTCCACGGGAAGAGCCAGCGCACACGCGAGGAGTACGAACGACTCCTGTCGCGGTACCAGTCGTTTCTCGCGGGTCGTGACGGGACCCCGCCGGAGGCGGCGGCCCACCGTGACTGCACGGCGTTCGTCCACGAACTGCGGACCGATCCGGAGTTGGCGGAGTCGACGGTGGCGACGTACGCGGCGTATCTCCACCGGTTCTACGCGTACATGACCCAGGTGGGCGCGTTCGACGCCAACCCGATGGCGCTCGTGATGGAAGAACTCGACGAGCAGATCGACCCGGACCCGACGCGCCGGGAGGTGACCGTTCCCGAGATGCGGTCGTTCCTGACGGGTGTCACCCACCCGTTGGAGCGGGCGTTGATCGTGACGCTACTGAAAGCCGGGATGCGAGTCGGCGAGTTGTGTAACCTCGACCTGCGGGACCTCTTGCTGACGGGTGTCGACGGCTACGATCTCGGCGGCCGGCCGGCGTTGGAGGGGCGCGCCGACTCCGTGTTCGTCCCCGCGGCGCCAGCCGTTGGCGAGACGCACAACGGCGAGGAACGCACCGCGTC
>JAHENP010000115.1 GCA_018609965.1 Haloferacaceae archaeon | reverse complement strand
TCGGCTACCTGCAGGGCGCACACGAGGCGGTCGCACAGCTCGCGTTCCCGTCCGTCCAGGGTGTGTTCTCGACGACCGTCCTCGCCGTCGGCGGTGTCAACGTCTTCCGCGGCTTCTGGACCCTGTTGTCACACGCGCTGGAGGGGGCCGGGCGACCGGAGTTCAGTTTTCGCACCAAGCTGTACGGGTTGATCTGTAGCACGCCCGTCACGGCCGTCTTCGGCGGGCAGTACGGCGCGGTCGCCGGCGCAGTCGGCTACGCGTTGCTCAACGTCGTCGTGTTCGGGCTTGTCGCCTACTACGCCCGCGGGACGTTCGGCCGGGTGCCGTGGGACCGCCCGCTCACGCTCCGTCTGACCGCAGGGTTGGGGGTCGCGTGGGCCGTGACGAGCGGGTCGACAGCGGGGCTCGCGGCGGTCGGTGCGCCCGCGACGGTCGTCGCCGTCGGCGGCGCGGCGACGTGTCTCGCCGGTTTCGTCGGCTTCCTCGCGGCCGTCTCCCCACGCACCAGACACGCCGCGTGGCGCGCCTACCGGCTCGGACGGATCAGGGTGGGTGGGGCGTCGAGAGCCGGTGAGTGACGGGGCTCGGTTCGACCGAGTCACTCACGACCGACCTGCTCGAACGGATCGGTGTCGTTGTCGCGGAGTAGGTGACGGTACTCGTCGACACCGGCGTTGTCGACGAACACACAGCCACCGTCTTCCTCTAGTGGACAGGCCGGATCGGCGGCCATCGCGTCGAGGAGATCTTGCACAAGTGCCTCCGAGACACCAGGAAAGTCGTGCTGTTCACACACCGCCTGCGGAGTGAGCCCGTTGTTGTCGTCCTGCATCAGCCGCGTGAGCAACTCCCGGGTGAGATCACGCATCTGCGGGGACTGGTCGCGGCTGATGCTCCCGTCAGAGGACACGTTGATTGTGGTTGTCCGAACGTGTTCCTATATCTGTCGACTGTCGTGACGGCGTCGGTGTGTGTACAGCGAGTGGATGACAGGAGTCACGCAGTGCGACGACTGGTGTGCGCTGTGCGTGTGCAGTTGTGTGACAGTGTCGTATCGCTCTACACAGTGACCACGGTGCTGGTTGTGAGTGAGTAGTGACAGTGCTGTACGTCGGCTGAGAGTGACACCACGGACACCACAAGCAGAACCACAGATCGACTCGTGGCGACGGTCGTCACACGCTGAGCGTGTGTTCGTGAGTGAGCGTGCATCTCAACAACAGAATTATGTCTCTCTGCACAGTAACCACAGGTATGAGCAAGGACAGTGACACGGACACGAGCAAGGACACTGACACTGACGCGAGCGAGGACACTGACACTGACGCGAGCGAGGACACTGACACTGACGCGAGCGAGGACACTGACACTGACGCAAATACTGAGCCGACACTGGCGACGTTGCTCAGTAGTGAGGGCCGCGTGCGGCTCCTCGACGTGTTCCTCGGGAGAGGGACCCTTCCAGTCAGCCGACGCGATCTGGCGGACCTCGCTGGCGTCCACAGATCGACCGCCTCGCGGCATGTCGATGCATTCTGCGAGCACGGGCTCGTAGAGGTGGTGCCAGAGAGTTCCAACCCGGAACTGTTCAGAGTAAACACGGACCACCCCGTCGCGGAGCCGCTTCGAGAGGCACACGCTCGGTTGTTCAACCACGTCGATCGGCTGCAGGAGGCCAGTGACGACTACGATGCCGACAGCGACCTCTATGTCGCCGGTTCCCCGTTCGTAGAACTGTTCCGGTACCCGGCGAACGTCGAGTTGCTTCTCGCGTTGTTGGAGAACCCGAACGGCCGCCTGACTGCCGCAGAGTTGGCTCGTACCGCCGATCTCGATCGTTCGGCAGTCGGTGACAACGTCGACGTGTTGGTCGACATCGGTGTCGCCGAGCGGGTCGAAAAACGGTACACATCGAGTCCAAGGTACGCGCTCGCTGACGACGCTCCGGTCGTCGAGCAGTTTCGAGAGGTTCTCGGAGCGCTCGGGGACAACGACCGGGTGGAGACGCCGAGCGAAGGCGCCGATACGGAGGAGACGCCGGGTGGTGTCGCACCCGCGGTGGCGGCAAACAGCGGTAGCGCCGCCCCAGAACCGGTCGCCGATGCCCAGGAAGGGATGCGTGTCGGTCCAGAGGCGTCAGAGGGCAGCAAGGAGACACACACGGGCGACAGTGCAGGCGTCGTGCAGAACGGTGTGGTCACCGACACGGTCGACGGTGCGGAGCTGTCGTACGACCCCGTGACAGAGACAGTGACGTGCGAGGTCGACGTACCGCAACTCGCCAGTGGTGCCACTCCATCGGCAGTAATCGAGGATTTGACGACGTGCCTGTCCGAGATTCGAACGGAGAGACGAGTCGACGGTGAAGACTCTGTATCGCCACACCCCGACCAGTGACCGGCAATGGTGTCACGACGGACTCGTCAGTGTCACCGCTCCCGGAACACCGACGCGGGAATCTCCCAGTCGAGATCTTCGACGAGATCTGCCGTATCGTACGCTGTCGCCAAACACCGAAGACGATCGAGTGTCAGGTCGTCAGTCTCGGGATCGTACTGGGTCGGGTCGACAGCGTATCCGGGTTCGAGAACGGTCTTGAACGGACTGCCGACGGCGTTCGTGTACACGAGGACGAAACCAAATCGAAGTTGTGCCTCACCGTCCGCGAGGTGTGACTCGATCGCTCCGAGGAACCGTCGAAACCCGCCGTCGTGACCGGACTCGGCGGAGAACTGTGGGTTGGCAACGAGTAGTTGCAGGTCTCCCGTCGGGGGAAGAACGCCACCCTCGCCGCTCGGTGGTTCGGTCGCGACGCCGTTGACGCTGACATCTGCGACCCCGGGAAAACACCTCGTCTGGACGGTCGGGGACCCCGTCAGTAACCGCGTAGTCGACCAGACAGACCATCCGGAGCTGCTGTGCGACCGCATCGCCGTGGTTCTCGACGGCCGCACACACCCGCGGTGTGTCGTCGTCGTCCGTCGTGACGCTGATCGTCCCGTCGTCGAACGTTTCCAGTGTCGGATCGCCACCGGCGAGTGACACTCCCTCTGAGTGTGGTGCGAGGAGCGGGTGGCCACGTCGGGCCGCGATTCGGGTCTGTTCGTGTTGGATCGTCGTCTGTTCGTCGAGAATCGCCTCGTGTCGTCGGAGGACATCGTTCTGACCGACGTAGATCGCTGCCAACGCTAACGAGAGTGCGAGACTGCCAACGACGCCCGCGAGTTCGAGATAGAACGCCGACGGAGTCGGGGCAGTCCCGCCGTCTGCTGGGACTGAGAGAACACTGACAGCCGCCGACGGGGACGGGACGACTGGGACGAGTGTCGCGACGACCGCTCCCAGTGCGGCCAACGAGACAACGAAGAACAACACCGCAAATGCAGCAAGTAACAGTACCACTTTCGACCGTCTTTTTCGGGGCAACTCGGAGTCTGTCACCGTCCGTGTTTTTTCGTTTTGATTGTTGAATCTGGTGTCAACTGGCTGTGAGGAACCGCGGTGAGCGACAGCGTCGTGTCGCACGTCAGTCTCCACGACACGCGTTACTTTTCAGGCGGTCGTGCACCGGCTCCGACAACCGCACAATCACCGAGTGATCCCCGCCCGTCGGTGGACACGTGACACGCACGGTCGTGATCGGTGGTGTCGGCCCGACGGTCGGGGAGTCGGTCGCCAGACGGTTCACACGCGAGGGCGACCGGGTCGCACTGTGGGCCCGCAGCGAGTCGTTCAGTGAACAACTGGCCGCAGAGTTGCGGGCGGAGACGCCGGGTGACGCCCTCGCCGCCCAGGTGGACGTGACCGACCCCGAGGCGGTGGAGGCGGGCGTCGAGACCGTTCGGGAGGCGTTCGGGGCCGTTGACGTGTACGTCCACAACACGCCGGCCCCGAACTGGAGCGGGCCGTTGGACGACGATCCGGCGTCATTGCAGACGACGTTCGACACGGTCGGCTACGGGTTCGTGCTCGTGGTCGACGAACTGCTGCCGGATCTGCTCGACGGCGGCGGGACGGTGATCCTCAACACCGGCGACTTCGTGAAGTGGGTCGCACGCAAGATGGCCGAACAGCTCGCGCCCGAGGGCATCCACGTCGTTCACGTGTTCGTCGACGGCTGGGTC
>JAHENP010000114.1 GCA_018609965.1 Haloferacaceae archaeon | reverse complement strand
TGGAACGAGAGGGCTGAACGCCGTCAGATTCGCAGAGTCCACAGACGACGCTGTTCCCGACACCACGCAGACAGCGTCCCGCTCGCACACGCCGTCCCACGACACGACATCACATGTTCTCACAGCGACGCTCCGTGGACAAACAGAAACAACTGTGCGGTGCGGAGGCGGCCGCGGAGCGGAGACGGTCGCGGTGTGGCGCGGTCGCGGAGCGGAGGCGGCCGTGGAGCGGAGGCGGTCGCGGTGTGGTGCGGTCGCGGAGCGGAGGCGGCCGTGGAGCGGAGACGGTCGCGGTGTGGTGCGGTCACGGAGCGGAGGCGGCCGTGGAGCGGAGACGGTCCAGCACTACGACAGCAGACGCGAGCGCGCCGCCTTGCGGCGCGCTCGCGCTTTTTGATCGACATTTTTTCCTTGGGTGCGCGCCCCGCGCGCACCCAAGGAGACAAAAAGGTCGTTTAGCTGGATATAGGCGCTAAGCCCCCGTCCTCAAGGAGCGAGCGAAGTGAGCGAGTAGGGCGGGGATACAGCGCTGTCATCGTTTTAGTTTCACTACACGGCATAGCCTTACTACCCCTGCGGTCGATGTCGGTAGTACGATGCTCACCACGCTTCCGGCGGTGTTCAAGCGCGACAAGAAGCGCGCACCCTCGGTTGTGGCTGAGTGTCCATCCGGTAGGAGTGGGACACTCCGAACCACCCGTAAAGGGAAGCCGCCTGCGGAGTCTAGAGCCGCTGTGTCCACGTCGGATACAAGCTCCGACGCAGAAACAGGAAGCCCTGTCCTCAACAAGCGAGGGGCGGGTAGCCCCGAGCGCGGTAGGTCAGGGTAGTTCACTAGGTTTGGACCCGCCCGTCGCGGATGTCCTCGGCACACCCCTCACAGTCGTCGACACCGGCCTCGAAACAGGCCGGGCGGCCGCGGGCGTCGACGGGGACGGCCCGGCGTTCCGTGTGTCGGCGGCAGACGATGCGGGCGTTGCCGTCCGAGTCTGAGGGGAGGTTGAACTCCCGGGGGTCGACCCGTTCGGCAGCCTCGCGGGCCTCGCGGTACGCGCGTTTGCTCTCGGCGTACTCCCGGCCGGCACGGCGGGCCTGCTGGCGGATGACACGCCGGAGACGGTCTCCCAGAGTCACACGCTCACTCGGGTCGCCGACAGTTTAGCTCCGTCGCCGGTCACGCCTGGATGTCCCCAGTGGTGATCTGCGTCTTCACCGTGCTTGCCGACACCCGGGCCACCGTCCCCGCCTCGTCGAGCTCCGCGAGACAGTCCGCCAGCTCTATCGCCTCGTCTCGCGAGAGCGTGCGCTGGCCGGACAGCCCCGTTCGCTCGGCCGCGGCCGTCACCATCCGTTCTGCTTTCTGTCTGCCGATACTGTCGCCGAACGTCTCGATCAGTGTGTGTCGTTCGATCTCCATCGTCGGTGTCTCTCTGCGCTGGTGTCTCTCTGTGCGCCGGTCGCCGACTCACTCCGGGAAGACGAGCAACGAGGTGGTCGTGTTGTGGTACGCTCGCATGTCGTCGGGGGCGACGGCGACCTCACCGTACGTCTGGACGCCCGCGACGGGCGCAGACAACGCCTCGGCCATCGCATCGACTGCCGTCCCGAACTCCTCGCCGAGAACGAGCCCCTGACAGACACAGTCGAACGCGACCGCACCCGCGGGGGTGGTTGGTGTCGTCGTGGTCGCGGTCTCCGTCACGCGTCGCGCCGTCGCGAGCTGTGCCTCTGCGTCAGAATCGACGACGAACAGCTCCGTCCCCTCGGGAATCTGTGTCGCGAACCGGAGCGGCCCATCCGTCGTCTGTGTGAGCCCCGGCCACCGGATCTTGCACTCCTCGTCGCTGGTCTTGATCCCGAACTCGAAGCGGGTCAGTAGTTCCTCGAACGCGTCGTCGTCCGGCGAGAGCGTGTCGATGTCGACGCCCGTCTCGGTGGCCCGCGGCCGGACCGTCTCGCGCCAGACATCGAACGCCGGCCGGTTGTTCAGCGTCTCGACCACGGAGCCGTCCGCGTCGGTGACGGTGAGTGAGTCACCGAACGGCTCGTGGCCGTGGTCGACCGCGCGCCCGAACGGGCGGTCGGACGACAACAACGCGAGCGCGACCGCGTCCGTCGCGACCTCGTCGTTCGCGAACACCACCGTCTCCGACATTGCGAAGTTGTCGGCAGCCGACCCGCCGACGTACGGGACGGGGCGTTGCTGGTACCCCAACATCGCAACCTCCTCGCCGCGACCGAGCAACCCGTCGTGGAAGTTGATGCCGACGCGGTGGCGGTCGTCGTCCACGACCGGCGGGAGCGAGTCGGCGGCGGCGCCCACCGCCGCCTCCGGGTCCGCCGAGAGTTCCTCGCCGAGTCCGACGTGTGCCGCGAACCCCTCGCCCGCGACCAACGTCACCGTGACCGAGGCGTCCGTCGGCCCGGCCTCGGTGAACTCCCCGGCCGTCGAACAACCGACGAGTGGGGCCCGGTCGGTCTCCGCCCGAACCGTCTCGACGACCGTCTGGTAGTCGTACCGTGGTGCCACGAACACGACCGCCAACTGTGGCTGTCCGTCTACGCCTGCCGTCGCCGTCTCGACTGCCGCCTCGGCGGCCGTCCCGGCGTCACTCGCCGTCCCGGCGCCGGTCCCGACACTCGTCATACACGACGTTTAGATCGGCTACAGTAAAACAGTTACTGGTATTCAAAAGGCTGAAACATGTATTCTCTGTATAACTATTGGTCCACTGCCCCCAATCGTCGAACACGGGGGCTGTCTGTCGTGACGGCGTTTCACTTCCACCGCGCGGCACCCGAGGCTTAAATACGATCCCGCACCAATCTCCGTGTGCCTCCCACCAGAAACAGTATCGGAGGCAGGAGAACCATGTCAGACGTGCGAACCCACGCGGAAGAGATCAGTGCGCAGTTTTCAGACCACCTCGACGTGAGCGTCGACGAGATCGAGTCCGAACTCCGGACATTGGTCGACGACTACAGCGTCCCGTTAGAGGAGGCGCGCCGGAGCGTCACCAGTTCCTACCTCGACGACGCGGGGATGGACCGGGACGAGCTCGCGCCGGGCGGCAGCGAGTCGACAGTCGTCGGCGAGATCGACACGGACGAACAGTGGGTCGACCTGGAGGTGCAGGTGGCGGACCTGTGGGAGCCGGGTCACGACTCCATCTCGCAGGTCGGCCTGTTGGGTGACGAGTCGGGGACGATCAAGTTCGTCGCCTTCGACACGAGCGAACTCCCGGAGTTGGCGGAGGGGGGAAGCTACGCGCTCGGCAACGTCGTCACCGACGAGTACGAGGGTGACTACTCGGTCAAACTCAACCGGACGACCACCATCGAGGAACTCGACCGAGAGGTGGAGGTCGGCGACGACGGCGTCGCAGTCGAGGGGGCGCTCGTCGACCTCCAGTCCGGGTCGGGGTTGATCAAGCGGTGTCCCGACGAGGAGTGTACGCGGGTGCTCCAGAACGGCCGGTGTTCGGAACACGGCCAGGTCGACGGCTCGTTTGACCTCCGGTTGAAGGCGGTGCTCGACGACGGCGACCGCGTCCAGGAGGTGATCTTCGATGAGGCGGCGACGGCGTCGCTGACGGGAATCGACCTCGCGGAGGCCAAACAGATGGCCCAGGACGCACTCGACACGACCGTCGTCGAAGAGGAGATCGCGGCGCGTGTCACCGGTCGGTACTACCGGGTGTACGGCCCGGAGTTCCGGCGGTACGTGCTCGTCGACGAGTTCGAAGAACTGGACGGCGCCGCGAGCGCCGAGGAGACGCTGATCCGCGCGAGGTCGATCTGAGATGAGTGGTGTTCCATCACGAGAGGTCGCACGCCGCGTGTTCGCGGCCGAGTACAACGACGGCAGTCACACGTTCAAAGAGTCCGACGACGAACGGGCGCCGCTGTACTACCTACTCCCGACGGGAGAGCGTGCAAACCGAGTGTTCCTCGTCGGCACGCTCACCGAGACGGAGGATGTCGGCGAAGACAGCGAGTACTGGCGGGGTCGGATCGTCGACCCGACGGGGACGTTCTTCGCGTACGCGGGCCAGTACCAGCCCGAGGCGGCCGCGGCGCTGCGTGATCTGTCCTCGCCCGCCTACGTCGCGGTCGTCGGCAAACCCCGGACCTACGAGACGGACGACGGGACGGTGAACGTCTCCGTCCGGCCGGAGTCGATCTCGGAGGTGTCCGCCGGTGCCCGGGACCGGTGGGTCGCTGAGACGGCAGAGCGGACGCTCGACCGGATCGAGGCGTACGACGACGAGGCCAACGAGTACGGCCGGATGGCCCGCGAACGGTACGACCTGGAGATCGACCAGTACCGCGAGGCGGTCGTTGCCGCCTTGGAGTCGTTAGAGCAGGGCGACGAACTCGGCGGACAGGAGACGGAGCCGCCGGCGTAGCCGGTCGGCCCCGCCCACCCGTCGTCTCGACAGGACAGAGTAACCGCGTCGTCTAACGAATCTTCAAGTGGCGAGCGGCCACAGTCGTCGTATGGGAAAGAAAGACAAGACGATCTCGTTTCGCGTGAGCCAGGAGTCGTTCGAGGCGCTCAGCGAGATCGCAGACGAACGGGACCTATCGTTGTCCGCGTTGTTCCGGGACTACGTCGACGCGCTCGTCGAACACGACGGCCAGATCGACGTTGTTCCCGAGCGGGGGGACGACCCGGCGGCTGGCGGGGGAGCCGCGACCGGTGGCGAGCCAGCAGCAGACGACGGGGGGTCGTCGTTCCCCCCGACAGTGACGGTCCCGAAACAGTTCGTCCGGGAACACGAACGGTTGGAACTGGAGTCTGACCACCTCCGCGAGCAGCTAGAGGAGTACCGCCGGTACGTCACCCACCTCCAGGACAAACTCGACGAGGACGACGACGTAGTGTATCTGGAGGAGCTGGACGGCGTGGCCAACGATACGAACGGCGAAGGGGACGGCGAGGGGTTCGAGATCGACACCGACGAGCCGTACCGGCTGGGTTAACCCGTCAGCTCCCGCCGGGTCTCGCGGGCGAGCCGGGCGGTCTCGCGGTCTCCGTCGACCTCGGCGAGCGACTCGACGGCCTCCAACGTCCGCACCGCCGAGTCGAGAAACGAGAGCACGTCCCCTGAGTAGGCGTACAACATGTAGTTGTCACCCATCACGTCGACGATGGCGTCCGGGCCGAACCCCTGTGCGCGCAGTTCCAACAGGTAGACCGCGAACTTCCGTTCCGGGTGGCCACAGTAGGGGTTCTCCTGGCAGTCACAGTCGAGGAAGTCCTCGGCGAACTCCAACAGTCGGTCCTGCGTGGAGTCGTCGAGCCCCGCGAGCCCGTCGCCGGTGAACACCAGATCCAGCGTCGCCCCCTTGAACGCCCCCTTCGGGACGCTCGTGTCGAGCTGTGAGGCGATCTGGCGGTGGTTCTTCAGGTAGATCTTGTCCGTGATCGCCACACGTACTGTTGGTGGCTCCGGCACATGAACGCGACGGTGTCCACACACCGACCGCGTGTGAACCGGTCACGACGCCGTCGGGAGTCGTAACGTACTTGTTCGGGAACGCAGTACATGAGACTGTGTCCGGGTTGGGGTAGTGGTATCCTTCAGCCTTGTGGGGGCTGAGACACGGGTTCAATTCTCGTACCCGGACCTCTCGAAACTCACTCCACGGAGTGACGACACCGGAGCCACTCCTGTTCGACTGTAGCTATATTACCAAAATTAAGTAAGAGTCATACGTCTGGAGCGACGCGACAACGTCGTGCGGCGTGTCGATACAGACAACAAAGACGAAGGCGGCATCAGCGAGAGCGGGGTCGCGGCGAGCGTGCGGTCAACGCTGGAGGCGTTCGTCGACGAGCTGGCGGCCACAGTCGAGTCCGACCGATTCGAACGGATTCTCGACGGGGCGACACTGACGACCGAAGACGTGGGCGCGAGACCGGAGTCGTGGACGGAGGACGCGCTCGTAGAGCCGTTGCTCGCGGCGGTCGGACTGGAGAAGGCGCCGGGACGGCCCTCTGACCACCGGGAGGTGTGTGGTGAGTTCAGACGGGAGACGCCGGACTTCCGACTCGACGAGTCGTTTCCGGCCATCGGCGAGGTGAAACGGCCGGGCGAGCTGGCGGCCGCTGAGACACAGTTGCTCGACGACTACCTCACGAGCAAGGCGTGGCCGGACTACGGGATTGCCACTGACGGCCTCGAATGGACCGTCCACCACGCGAAACACGGCGGAGACTTTCTCCAGTTCCACGAGGCCGTCCGGGTCGACCTCCGACCGGCGTTGTGGGCGGTGGCAGACGAACGGGGGCACGTCCAACGGCCGCCGACGGCTGACACGGAGCCGATCAGACGGTTCGCGGCGGCGTTCACACCCGACAGCCTGGAGCGACGCCTCACCCGGGAGGTGCCCCGCGAACTCCGGGACGACCGCCAACGGGCGGTCGACGACTTCTACGACCGGTACGTCGCGTTGTTGTTCGGTGACGGCGCCGACACCAGTCTCCGCGCGGCGGTGCCGACCCCGCCGGGCGCGACGGACCGCGACCGGGACCTGTTCGTCGTCTCGTTGGTCAATCGGCTCCTGTTCGTCCGGCTGTTGGAGACCCGCGACGTGTTGGAGCCAGGGTTGCTCGCCGACTGTCTCGACAGCTACGAGCGCGACGGCGCGGACGCGACGGGGACGTTCCACAGGATGCATCTCCGCCCGTTGTTCGATCTGTTGAACACGCCGAAACAACAACGGGTGGGTGAGAT
>JAHENP010000113.1 GCA_018609965.1 Haloferacaceae archaeon | reverse complement strand
TTTTACAACCCGTAGTCACGTCAGGCTGAAACACGACGCTGTGGTGCGCCGTGTAAACGGCAGGGCGTTAGAGCGCCCCACCACCGCAGTGTCGTGGCCGTACACGACATGTGTTCGAACGACTCACCGTCAGTAAAACCTGACGGCACGACGGACGCAGCAGAGCTTGCAGCAGAGTATGAGGAGTTTCTTCTGGACATCGAGGAGCAGCCGCTTCCGGAGTATCGGACCGAGGAGATGCGCGTGCGCATTGAGGAAGTGCGCGCCACGCTCGCGACCGAGGGTGTCGCCGCCGCGGGCCAACTCCAGCAGTTGTTGCGGACGGTGACAGAGGCGCTCGCGGACGTGCAGGCGGCGTAGGTCGTTCCCGTCCCCGAGGGTCGCGACCTCGCGGCAGCGGTGCCGGGCGCGACCGACACCGGCGCGACCTACGAGGTGACTGAGACGGAACAAGCGACGGCGACGAACGTCCTCATCAACCTCCTGTTCACGGTCGTCGAGACACCCACCCACGCGGATCGGCGGCGGCGCGAGGAGCCTGCGGCTCGGGAGGGTGACGCCGCGGCGAGTGACAGGACGGACGCCGAAGCGAGCGACAGCACGGACGCCGGGGAGGGGACCGACTTCGGAGTCACGGGCTACGCCGGGCCGGAGTGACACGTCGCGTCGGGCGCGGGCCGCACTGCGTGTCCCGCGCTCGGTCTGACGCGCTCTGGTTCCCCCTACGTTTTTTGCGGGTAGTCGTCGTCGCGCATCTGGACACCGTCGTCTGGTGTGGTGGACGAGACTGTTCGGTCGTTCCGTTCGTCCACCGTCGGAGCACGCTCCGATGAGGTCTCGCTCACTGCGTTCGCGAGATCCTCGCGCGCTCGCCGCGCCGCCGACCAACGTCGGATCTCTCCACCACCGCCACGACAGACCAGCAGACTCACAACTTCTCCAACGCTCCACCACCCAGTCCCTCCCAGGCGACCCGGTAGCCCAGCCGCGAGAGCGCGGCGCTGGCGTCGTCGATCCCGGCCGCCGCGAGCCGTTGGCTGGCGGACTCGAAGGAGTCACCCACAGAGAGATCCGCGGCGACACGTTCCAACACGGCCGGTCGGACGAGCGTGTCGCCGACACGCTCGTGCTCCGGAAACCGCACGTCGTCGAGTGCGTCGACCGGAACACCGTACTCCGTCGCGAGGTCGTCAACCGTGACACTGTCGGCGTCGGGCGACAGTTCCGCGGGGAGATTGGCGGTCGCGGCGGCGGCCAACCCCGACTCGTACTCACGGAGCACGTCCACCACGTTCTTGACGCGGACGGTGCCGTCGTAGCCAATCACGTCAGAGCCAGTCGCGGCGACATCCTCCCCGACACCCAGCGACTCGTCGACGGCGACCAGCAACGCCACGTCCTCCAGCCCGCGGAGTTGTGCGAGCTTCTTCTCGACGTACGCGGGCGTCCAGAAGCCCATCACCTCGAAGAACAGCCGGAAGTCGGCGTGGTCGTAGTCGAACGCGAAGTCCGGGATCGCCACCCGCGGGGCGTCGACGGCCTCCGTCGGGCGGTCGGTGTCGTCCGTCTCGGGGTCGGTCGCCGCCTCGGGGTCGGCGGCGGCCGCGGCGGGGTCGACGACCAACGGCTCCGGCTCGCGGACGAGCGTCCAGTCGAGATCCAACGCGCGGAACCGCGCCGCGAACGACGCCTCGACGCCGGAGTCGAACGCCGGCTCGCCGGTCGGTGCGTCCGGCACCGGCACGTCCGCGTCCGACAGTTGGAGGGTGCGGTCCGTCCCGCGGTCGTCGACGGTCGCCGTCAGCTCCCACCGTGTCGCGGTGCGGGCGACCGTTCGCAACAGGTTCGCGAACGCGACACCGTAGCGCCGGGTGCGCCGGAACAACGCGTCCGGGCCGGTGACGACCACCTCGCGAGTGGAGCGGGTCGCCTCGCTGTCGCCGTCCACCGACTCGGTCGTGTCGGTCTCGACAATCTCGTACAACAACCCCTCCCGTTTGACCGCGGAGACGAGCGCCGCCGGATCGGAGGCGCGGAGCCGGACCGTTGTCGCGTCCAGTAGTGCGGCGGCGGCCAACGCGAAGTCGTAGCGGGCACACAGTTGTTCGGGTGTGAGGTCGGTGTCGACGCTCGCGATTACCTGTGCAGACTCGCGGTCGGCGTACAACGACGCCTCCAGGCTCTGGGTGTCGGTGCCGAGCGCGTCCGCGGCGTCCGCCAGCGCCCGCGTTCGCTCGTCGGCGCTCGCGACGCCGACCGTCTCGGCGGCCTCGAAGACGCGACGGCGGACCCGCTCGGGCGGGAGCGGGGCGCGGGTCTCGAAGCGTGTCTCCCGTTCCACCAGCTTCGTGAACCCGCGGACGAGTTTGAACCCCTCGGCGTCTCGTTCCAGCCGTTCGAGCGCGTCGTCTAACGCCCGGCGTGGCTCGCCGACGTGCCCCTGGAACACGCCGAGCACGCGGGCCGCGAGCCGGCGGGCGTCGGGGTCGTCGCCGACGAACTGCGGGTGGTAGTCGCCGCCGGCCCGGGAGATCCGGCGGAGCCGTTTCGTGAGCACACAGACACTGGGAGGGGCGCGATCAAAGGAGTCACGACCGGAAGACACACAGTGGCGGCGAGAGAATGTAGGGTATGGGACTCGGAAGCACGGCGAAGAAGCTCCAGAAGGTGGCCGACATCGCCGAGAAGTTGTTCAAACGGATCAGCGCGATGCGGTCGGAGATCCAGGATCTCCAGGGTGCCGTCGAGGGTGCAGAGACGGACGCGGCCGAACTCAGACGCGAGCTGGCGGAGACCCGCGCGCTCGTCGAGGCGGTCGCCGAGGCCGAGGGAGTCGACACGGAGGCGGTGTTGGCGAACGTCGACTACCCTGAGGCGGCCGGGCAGACCGAACAGGACCAAGCGGCGGCCGACGCCGACGGCGGCGAGGGGTCGGCCGCCTGAGGCGGTCGGCCGGCGACGACGAGGGACAGATTCAGATACCGGGGCAACATTTGCCGAGCCGTGACCACACACACCGAACCACTCGACTCCGTGCTGGAGACAGTGGGTGAGACGCCGTTGGTGCGGGTGAGCGCTTCGCCAGAGGCCGTCCCGGTGTACGCCAAGCTGGAGTCGTTCAACCCCGGTGCCTCGGTGAAAGACCGCATCGGGAAGTACATGCTGGAGGGGATGTTGGAGGCTGGGGATCTCGACCCGGACGGCACCGTGATCGAGCCGACCGCCGGCAACACCGGGATCGGGCTGGCGGTCGCAGCCGGCCAGTTGGGGCTCGACGCCGTCTTCGTCGTCCCCGAACGGTTCAGCGTCGAGAAACAACAGCTGATGCGTGCGCTGGGCGCGGAGGTGATCAACACACCCACCGACGAGGGGATGGGTCGTGCCATCGAACGGGCCCACGCGCTCGCGGAGGAACTCGACGGCGGGGTCGTCCCCCAACAGTTCTCGAACCCGTTGAACGCAGAGGCACACTACGCGACGACCGCGCCGGAGGTGTACGAGGCGTTGGACGGCGAGGTGGGCGCGATCG
>JAHENP010000112.1 GCA_018609965.1 Haloferacaceae archaeon | reverse complement strand
GGGCTCGTTCTCGATCACCATCCGCAACACCTTCAGATGCCGTTCGAGCATGTCGACCTCCTTCTCCAGTCGATCTATCATGGCACTTGTTAACTTGTCCCTACAAGATTTAAGCGTTCCCCCTCGGCCCCGTCGCCCGGCGGGCGGGGTTGAGGCGGCTCTCGGCGCCAACCGCCGGACGGCAACGGGATCGTTCCACCCGACCGTCGGTGTCTCGCATTTACTTCCCGGCTCCGACAGTTAACAGTTCTGGGACGCCCCGCGGGTTGCCGGCAGTCGGCCGACGCGACCGGACGGACCGAAATGGCTTTGCCGGGGCCTTCGGAAGGTGGGAGCGGCATGACTGTCACAATCGTCGGCACCCAGTTGGGCGACGAGGGCAAAGGTGCGCTCGTCGACCGGTACGGCGGGGCCGCCGACGTCGTCGTCCGGTACCAGGGGGGAGACAACGCCGGCCACACGGTCGTCGAGGACGGGACGGAGTACGCGCTGTCGTTGGTCCCCTCGGGCGCGGTCCGCGGGAAGACGGGCGTGCTCGGCAACGGCTGTGTCGTCAACCCGCGGACGTTGTTCGACGAGATCGACACGCTCCGCGAGCGCGGGTTGGAGCCGGACGTGCGCGTCGCTCGCCGCGCACACGTCATCTTCCCGTACCACCGCCGGCTCGACGGGATCGAGGAGGAAACGAAGGCGGACGCCGACACCGGCACGGAGATTGGCACGACCGGCCGCGGGATCGGCCCCACCTACCAGGACAAGGCGGGCCGGCGCGGTGTCCGGGTCGCGGACCTGCTCGCACCCGACCGGCTCGGCGAGAAGCTGTCGTACGTCGTTCCACAGAAACGGGCCGTGATCGAGGACGTACACGGCCTGGAGGCCGGCGAGGAGTGTGACGTGGGCGCACTCCAGTCGGAGTACGCGGCGTATGGCCGCCGGCTCTGCGAGGAAGAGATGACCGTCGACTGTGGCAACTACCTCGCCGACCGGCTCGCGGCCGGCGACAACGTCGTCTTCGAGGGCGCACAGGGGACGCTCATCGACGTCGACCACGGCAACTACCCGTACGTCACCTCCTCGAACCCGACCGCCGGCGGCGCGACGGTCGGCACCGGACTGGGGCCGACGGTCGTCGGCGACGGCGAGGTGGTCGGTGTGGTGAAGGCGTATCTCTCGCGGGTCGGCGCCGGCCCGATGCCGACGGAACTCGACGGTGACGCGGACGCGGAAGCGCTCGCGACCGAGATCCGCGAGCGCGGCGGGGAGTTCGGCACTGTCACGGGCCGCCCGCGCCGCGTCGGCTGGCTCGACGTGCCGATTCTCCGGCACGCCACGCGCGCGAACGGGCTCACCGGGATCGCGGTCAACCACCTCGACGTGCTCGCCGGCCTTGACGAACTCGCGGTGGGCCACGCGTACGAACTCGACGGGGAGACGACACAGACGCCGCCAGCGACGACGGAGGCGTGGGCGCGGTGTGAGCCGGTCGTCCGTTCCTTCGAGCCGTGGCCCGCGGTCGACTGGGACGCGGTCGCGAGCGAGGGGTACGAGACGCTCCCGGAGGCGGCACGCGACTACCTGTCGTATCTGGAGTCGGAACTCGACACGGAGGTGTACACGGTCGGTGTCGGGCCGGACCGAGAACAGACGATCGAACGGGTCGATCCCTGGGCGCGGCTCTGAGTCTCGCGGTTGTTTCCGACGCCGGCCTCCTCGTCTGGTCTCTCCCGACTCAGACCGCATCCGCGGTGACTCGTCCGACGAAAGCGGAGCCGACGAGATACACTGTGACAGCGACGAGCAACCCGCTCGCGGCGCCGACGAGCAGGTTCGGCGGCTCGGTGAGGAACCCGACCGCGATCATCACCGGCCCGGCCATATCGAGCCCGAGCCCGAACAGTTTCGATCCTGGTGACTCCTCGGAGGCGTCGAGCAGCTCCCCGAGCGACGCCTCTTCGGCGTCCGTGTCGCCTGCCAGCCCGAGGAGCCACGGGACGAAGGTGTAGGAACCGACACCCGCGAACAGTCCCGCCGTCAGCCCGTACGGCAGACTCTCCAACGCGGTGTACCCAATCACCCCGAACAAAATCGGGAAGGTAACGAGCGTGGACGATCCGATCAGACGGCGCACGAACTCGTTTGATGTTGTCTCGTCTGCAGACACAGACGGCCTGACGATGTCTCGATCAAAAAATCCGACGGTCTCATCTCCGAATCTGAACACGTCCGTGTCACACCCTCGAACAGCAGTGTTGGGATTCGGACGCACTCGGTCAGGAGATCCACCACGCTCACCACATCACGGACGAAACAGACGACGACCACACTCTCACGGCGGAGCAAGCCGGAAGCCCACCTATTCAGTGGTGGGTAGCTGACGACACTCGTCTCGCCGTGGACGTACCGCGACGGCTGAGCCGCCCGACCGCCGTCGATGACCAGTCGGCGTCCGACGCCGCCGTCCCCCCGAACCGGTGCGGTTTAGTCGTCGCCGGCCACTCTCCCGAGCGTGCCAATCGAGCAACGCGGCGACGCGCACCTCATCACACACGCGCTCGCCAGACACACGCTCTCGCGGCTCCGAGACGTGGAGACGGAACAGGTCGCCTTCCGGAAGGGACTCGTCAAACTCGGCCGGATCTGCGGCTACGAGATCATCGACGGCGCGATGGAGACGGAGTACGTCGCCATCGACACGCCGTTAGCCGAGACCACCGGCGAGCGCGTCCGCGGGCTCGACGACGTGGTGATCATCAACGTGCTCCGTGCCGCGACCCCGTTCGTGGAGGGACTGCTGAAGGCGTTCCCGCGCGCGAAACAGGGTGTGATCTCCGCTGGCCGCGACGAGTCTGCCGGGATGGACGATCAGGGCACGTTCCCGATCTCCATCGACTACACGAAGCTCCCGGAGATCACCGACGACGACACGGTGATCGTCGCCGACCCGATGTTGGCGACCGGCTCGACGATGTGTGCCGTGCTCGATCACGTCACCGCGCTGGGCGACCCCGAGGACGTGTTCGTGCTCTCGGCGGTCTCTGCCCCCGACGGCCTCACCCGCGTCGGCGAGGCGTACCCCGAGGCGGACCTGCTCACGGTCGCGATTGACGACGAACTCGACGACGACGGCTTCATCGTTCCCGGACTGGGCGACGCCGGCGACCGCGCGTTCCGGACGGACTGACTGGCGTGGGATCGGCCGCCACACCACGGTCCGCGAAACGCACTTCTCCCGCGAGAGCGACGAGCGAGCATGGACGCGACCGTCGCGCAGTTGTTCACCGCGCCCGAGGGGGCCGCCGAGATGGAGTCACGCGAGCGTGTCGACTGCGAACCGGGGGGGATCGTCGGCGACCGGTACTTCACCGGCGAGGGCCACTACGCGCCGTACGACACCTGCGAGGTGACGTTTCTCGCGAGCGAGGCCGTCGAGACGATCCGCGAAGAGACTGGGATCGACCTCTCTGACGGTCGCCACCGCCGCAACGTCGTCACCCGTGGCGTCGAACCGACGGATCTGTTGGACGTGACGTTCCAGGTCGGTGAGGCGAGGTTCCGTGGCACCCGCCGCCGCCCGCCGTGTGCCCACGTCGAGGAGGTGGCCGACGAGGACGGTGTCGCTCGCGCGCTCGGAGAGGGTCGTGGCGGGATCTGTGCGGACGTGCTCGACGCCGGCAGGGTGGCGGTCGGCGACCAGTTGGCCGTCGTCGAAAACGACCCGCGGAGTGTGGGCGCGGAGATCGCAGAGCGACTAGGCGGCGATTGACATCCTCCCGCGCCTAAAGACGCGGGAATCCACGAAGTGGATATTCAGGTTGCGCGTTTCCTCGGGGTTCAAGTACGCTTTCGCGTGACCCGTCAATGGTCGCCACCGAGTTGTGACCAACGGTGTGCTTTTCAGCGCGTACAGCCCTGTCAAAGGGGCCTTCCTCCCCGCATACAGCAGGCGTCAACGACGACTGGTTATTCAACCAGCGAGGTAGCACGGTTCGCGTCAGCCGAACTGCTACGCCGTGCATGGTTCACCCTCCCGTTGTGCAATATTCTCTGAAGCGTTCAGGTCGGCGTGGCGTCCACGGCCACACTCCGAACACGAGAAGTGGTCGCCATCACGATTGCCCATCGAACCACACGCCGAACACTCCTGACTTGTGTGGTAGGCGTCAACCTTCTCAACACGAATACCAGCACGTTCGGCTTTGTACGTGATGAACCGTTGGAGTTGATGGAAGTGCCACGAGTGAACGCCTGACCACGAACTGTTCTCGCGGATACCTTCGAGGTCTTCCAGCCGAATGACCGGATTCTCGAACTGTTCCGCGAACGTGATGAGACGACGGGAGAGTTTGCGGTTCAAGTATTTAATCCGACGCTGTTCTTTGTCACCCACACGGTTGCGTGCGCGAAGCGCACCCGCTTTTGAAAGCGAATCGCGTAGGGAACGATATTTGCGTCGAACATATTTTGCCTCACCACCAGACACCAGCATTGACTCATCCTCACCGTAGGCGGTCACAGCGAGGATGTGTCGTTCGCCAATATCGACACCGATGGGCGTCTCGCCCGACGTGTCGGCGTCGTACTCGATATTGAACGTACAGTACCAGTCGTCTCCGCGACGGTAGACCTGTAGGCGGGTCCTGTCAGCGTCTCCTTCGACCAGACGGTCTACGGGGTCGGCAATGTCGTCGTACACTTCTATCGGAGTGTACCACCATTGGGAGACGCACGGGAAGCCGACGACGACCGTACCGTTCTCAGTCGTATCAAGTTCCCAGTTCTGGTTGTTGACAGCGAACGGCTGACTCTCTCGGTACTGAACCTCTCCGTCCTTGTTGTGGTCGGATTTCGCCTCTCGGATGGCTTGGTTTTGGATGGCCGAGTAGAGGTCGTTGTCGATGCTGGCCGTGGTCACGGATTTGCCGAAGTCGCCGTTTTCCCATCCGTCGATACAGAATTGCTTGGTGTCACGGTAGAGTTGAGTGGCGTGTTGCCACTCTTTCCGCCGTGAGAGGGATGGGTTGTGGAACTTCGCGGTGACAGTCACCGTGACCATTACATTTGTAATTAGCTGCGCTATCTTAAGTATCTGTTGGAATATCAGGCCGTGCTATCGAACGGTGGTCTGTGTCATGTACTGTCGGATTCATTCTGACCCTAAAGGGTCAGGCATTCTCCTTGAATCTCTGTAATCGAGCGTCGCTGGGCGACGAGTCGTCGAGCGACTGGGCGGCGAGTCGTCGAGAACGACCGTGCGACCCGTCGCCTCCGACACACCGGCCACTCACTCCGGGAAGATACTCTCGGGGAGGAACGCGGTGACCGTCCAGTTAGGGGCGTCGACAACCTGACTGATCTTCAGGTCGACCGCGGCAGAACAGAGCACGTACGCCTCCCCGCGGGTGAGCCCGCGGTGGTCG
>JAHENP010000111.1 GCA_018609965.1 Haloferacaceae archaeon | reverse complement strand
GCCAGATCGAAGTCGTCGGCCGTCTTCCCGTCCGCCTGGCCGATCCCCTCCGCGACGCGGTCACGCGCCCACGAGAGGTCGGCAGGGTGTGAGCCGTTGTACAGCAAGCCATCTGCGCGCTTGCCGGCCATCCGGCACATGTGTGGCCCCTCGCCGCCGACGTAGACGGGGATCGACGCCCCCTGTGGCGGCTCGTAGTTGAGCCCGGCGTCGGTCGCGTCGAACGTCTTCCCGCCGTCGACACGCGCACCCGCCCACAGATCGCGGGCGGTCTCGAACGCCTCCAGTACGGGCCGGAGCCCGCGGTCGTCTTCGAATCCAAGATTCCGGAGCGTCGAGGGGTCGCCCGGCCCGAGCCCGAACACCGCGCGCCCGCCGGACAGTTCATCGAGGGTCGCGACCTCGCTGGCGAGCGTGACGGGGTGGCTCTCGAACGGGTTGGCGACACCCGGGCCGAGCCGGACCGACTCCGTCTCCGTCGCGAGCCGCGTCCCGACGGCCGTCGCGTCGCGGTTGTTGTAGTGGTGTGAGACGAACACCGTGTCGTACCCCGCCCGTTCGGCGGCGACACCTAACTCGACGACTCGCTCCGGCGCGTGTTCTGGCGTGAGTTCGATTCCAAACATTAGAAGCTCCACTCTCTGACTGCCTGTCTGATTAGGTCTCCGTCCACGTCACGGAAATGTGCGTCACTCTCAGCGTGGTCGCCCCACTCGAAGCCGCGGACGACGACCGCGGGCGTGCCGCCGTCGGCCTCACCGGCGACGAGGTTGGCCGTGGCCGCCAGCTCGTCGACGACGTTCTCGACGGTGACGCCCAGTTCCCGTCCCTCGCGGTCCGTCTCGCCGCGGTAGTCCCGTCCGGGCGCGAGCCCGTCCCAGCCGACCGCGACGCCGCGTTGGCCGTGTCGGAACGGCCGCCCACAGGTGTCGGTGACGACGACACCGTCGGCTGGCAACTCGGCGCGAATCCGTGCCGCAGACTCCGACGGGCGACGCGGCAACAGGAGGATGTCCGCGTCGGGGACGTTCGACCGGTCGATCCCGGCGTTGACGCCGACGTGACCGAACCGCGACTCCGTCAACAGGAACGGTGACTCCATGATGATCTCCGTCGACTCCTCGAGGACGGCCTGCGCGAACCGCGGGTCCTTCTGGTCGCCGGTCACCTCTTCGAGGTTGTTCGCGATCTCCCGGGCGCGCGGTCCCGGCGGGAACTCCGAGAGGTCGACGGCGCGGCTCTCCGCCTTCGAGACGACCGTGGAGGCGACACACACCACGTCGTCCGGGCGGAGGTCGACCCGTTCGCGGATCAGCGCCGCGAGATCGTCACCCGGCCGCACCTCGGGCACGTCCGGGACTGGAAACACGTCCATACGAACATGTGCGCCCCCGACTCAAAAACGGACGCGGTGTTGGCGCGATTGTCCGGTGTTGAGGTTCCGGCCCGTCACCACCGTTCGGCTCACGTCGAGACGGTCGCCTCGTCGGCGTCGACCCACTCCCCCAGCCCGGCGGGGTCGAGGTGGACGTGAACGTCCTCCACCTGGCGAACCGCCATCACACGACACCTGAGTTCCGTTTCCAGATCGTGTGCGTCTGCCAGCGTCATGTCGCCGTCGACCTCGGCGTGGAACTCCACCTCCACCCGGTGGCCGGTGTAGAACGCCCTGAAGTCGTGGAGACCGTGGACGCGGCGGTGACCGAGGATCGTCTCGCGGATCTCCGTCTGGAGCGCCGGCGGCGGGGCGGCGTCCAACAGGTACGTCAGGTTCTCGCGGGCCACCTCGATCCCCTGCCAGACGACGAGCAGGCTGACGAACGCCCCCGCAACCGGATCGAGCACGGGGAAGTCGGCGGCCATCCCGAAGACCCCGATCATCGCCGCGCCGGTCGTCCACACGTCGTTTTTACTGTCGGCCGCCAACGCCCGCAGTCCCGGCGAGTCCACCTGTTGGTTCACCTGGACGGTGTACCAGTAACAGACGCCCCGGTCGACGAGCGCGAACACCAGTCCACCGACCAACGCGACGCTGTAGGTTGCGACCGCCCCCTCGAAGAACGTCAGCGTCGACTCCCGGAACAAGGCCAACCCCAGCAGGACGAGCACACCGCCGACGAACAACGCCGTCAGCGGCTCGAACCGGTCGTGGCCGTGCGGGTGGTCGTCGTCGGCGCCCGCGAACGACGCCCGCCCCCAGATCAACACGACCGCCGAGGCGAGCAGATCCGCCACCGAGTGGACTGCGTCCGCGATCAGGGCGATACTGCCGAACGCCAGCCCCAAGGCCCCCTCGACGACGATCTTCAACAGGCTGGAGACGACGTTGACCCAAGAGGCGCGCAGGAACGCCCGGCGCCGGTCGGTCATGATCACGCCTTGGCGGCCCCGGGTCAAAACCCCACCGTTGCGAGCCACCGTCAGGAGGTTGCCGGACTCAGACGATGTCGATCCGGTCGCGGAGCCAGTCGAGCGCGCGCTCGACGGCAGCCAGTTCTCTCCCGGACACGCGGATACGGACGATCTGGTCGTCCCGAGAGGGGTAGCTCCCGACCGCAACGTCGAACTCGTCGTCGACGGCCGCGAGTGTGTCGGCCATCGCCCCCTCCGGTGTCGGTGTTCGGATCGACCGCGAGACACGGTCGCCGCCAAACTCGTCGGCGACGCCGCCGAACACACCGCGCATCTCAGATGGGACCCCCGGAAAGAGATACACCCCGTCGACGACCGCCCCCGGCGCCAGCCCGACGGGGTTCTCGACGTGGCGCGCGCCCGCCGGCAGCGCCGCCCAGGCGTCCAGATCGAAGGAGAGGTCGTACTGCTCGACCAGCTCCGGCTCGTCGTCGGCCAACGTGGCCGCCGACTCCTGGACGGTGGCGCGGGCCGACTCGTCGACGACCACCTCCCGGTCGAGCGCGTCCGCGACCGCCGGGACCGTCAGGTCGTCGTGGGTCCCCCCCAACCCTCCGGTGACGAGCACGGCGTCGAACCGGTCGTGGTACGTGGCGACGCGGTCGGCGACCGTCTCGGGTTCGTCCGGGATCGTCACGATCCGTTTGACCCGACCACCCCGGCGTGTCACCTCCTCGGCGAGCCACGCCGCGTTCGTGTTCGTCGTCTCTCCCGCGAGCAGTTCGTCTCCCACCGTGACGATTCCGACACGCACACCTGTCGAACGCGCTCGGGCGACAACAACGTTGTCGTCTGCGGCCGTGTCGGGACGGCTGGAGGAGCGACACCGGACCGAAACCCACACGGGTCGCCCGCGGTCACGGCGAGGTATGGAGATTCGGCGTCTCGTCGTCGCCCACCCGTTGCCGACGATCCTGACTGTCGCGGCTGTCGTGGCCATCGCGTGGGCGAGCAGCCTGTGGCTCTCGTCGGGGGTGTCCGGTCTGACACTCCGCGCGACCGCGTTGTCGACAGTGTTGTCCGTGTTCGCTGCCGGCTTCTGGGTCAAGCCGTTGGCAGCGCGGTACGACGACCGGCAGTAACGGGAGTTTTCTCTGCGGCGACACACCCCCCGGACGTGACAGTGAGACACGACGGGCTGACGGTCGAGTGGCTGGGGTACGCGACGGTCCGGATCGAGGCACCCGACGGCACCGTCGTCTACCTCGACCCCGGTCGGTACGGCGTGTTGGACGGGGAGTACCCGAAGGACGGCGACGTGGTGTGTGTCACCCACGACCACCACTACGACTCTGACGGGATCGAGCGGGTGGCAGCACAGGACGCGACGGTCGTTGTCTACGAGGGGGTCGACCCCGCGGGGATCGACCGCGACGTGGTGCCCGTCGCGGAGATTGACCGCGAGACCGTCCGGATCGGCGAGACGGACCACCGCGCGGTCGACGGTGTCGACGTGTGGTCGGTGCCGACGTACAACGAGCCAGACGGGCCACACGTCGACGCCGACGGAGAGCCGTACCACCCGGCTGGATTCGGCGTCGGCTACCGGCTCGGGATCGGCGGCGTCTCGGTCTTTTGGCCCGGCGACGGGGACGCACTCGACGGGTTCGCACAGCTCGACGTGTCGTTGTTCCTCGCGAACATCGGCGGCAACGTCGTCAGCGACCGCCACGAGTCGGCCGTACTCGCCGAGACGATGGACCCGGATCTGGTGTTGCCGGTCCACTACGACACCTTCGAACTGCTCGCGGCCGACGCCGAGGCGTTCGCGGCCGACGTGGCGAGCCGCGGTGTCCCGGTCGTCCTCGACGAGCAGGGTGTCGCG
>JAHENP010000110.1 GCA_018609965.1 Haloferacaceae archaeon | reverse complement strand
CGGTGATGATGTCTGCCGACTCCGCCATGAACGTCACGCCGCCGAAGACGACGTACTCCGCGTCCGACGCCGCGGCCTGCTTCGACAACTGGTAGGAGTCGCCGACGAAGTCCGCGTGCTCGACAATCTCCCGGCGCTGGTAGTTGTGGCCCAGGATTACCACGTCGTCACCCAACTCCGCGAGCGCCGACTCGATCCGCTCGGTTCGCTCTGTCTCGTCTAACTCCCGGTAGCGCGCCGGGAGCTGTTCGAGGTTGTCGTACTTGAACAGGCTCAGGTCCGTCTCGATGTCTGCCGTCTCCATCCGTGGCATTGTGGTCTCCTCGTGTTCGTACCTGCGTGTTGAAGAAGATTTCTCTTCGATACCCGAACCGAAGACACACTGTTCCGAACGAACCGACTCTGTCGACTCTCTACCACGTTCGAGACGATACCGGGAGAGAAGTAATTCGGTTCGGAGTACCGAAGACGCCGGTTCCGGAATCGAGAAGGAGATTCTTCGCGTCGCCGCGTCTCGTCGATAGCCTCTCGGCTACAGGTCCTCGTAGACGACCCGCCCGCCGACGACCGTCGCGGCCACGTCGATCTCGCGGATCGCGTCCGGTTGTTCCCACGGCGAGGCGTCGAGCACGGTCAGGTCCGCGCAGTTCCCGGGTTCGATCGTCCCGAGCCGGTGGTCGTCGAAGCCGGCGTAGGCCGCGCCGCTCGTGTAAGCGCGCAGCGCGTCGGTGACGCCGAGCCGCTGGGCCGGCTCGGGCGCGTTGACCGCGTGGTGGACTCCCAGCAACGGGTCCAACGGCATACAGTCACTGCCGAAGGCGAGGTGTGTGCCGCGTTCGTGGTGGGCCGCGAGCCGGTTGGTCTCCCCGCGGCGGTCGCCGAGCCGGGCGTCGTACAGCCCGTCCTCGCCGGCCCATTTCAGGAAGTTGGGCTGCATCGACGCGACGATTCCGTTGTTTGCGATCCGGTCGAGCAGGTCGTCGTCCGCCAACTCGACGTGTTCGATCCGGTGACGGGCCGTCTCCGGATCGGTGAGGTCCTCGTAGGCGTCGACGACCGCCCGAATCGCCTCGTCGCCGATGGCGTGGGCGGTGAACTGGAAGCCGTGGTCGTCCGCGCGGGCGACGTACTCACGCAGTTCCTCGGGGTCGACCACCCACTGGCCGGTGCCGTTCCCGTCCGTGTACGGCTCTGAGAGCTTCGCCGTCCGGCCGCCGAAGGAGCCGTCCGTGTACGTCTTGATCGCGCCCATCTGGACCAACCCGCTCCCGTGGTTCGTCCGCGCGCCGGTCTCGATCAGCGCGTCGAGGTGGTCGGTCCAGTAGTTGAGCCGCACGCGCAAGTCGAGTTCGCCCGCGGCGTTGAGCGTGCGGTACACCGCGGGGGCGTGTGATCGCCGGACCATGTCGTGGACGCCCGTCACCCCGCGGCGGGTCGCGGCGGCCTGTGCGGCCTCGACCAGCTCCCGGGTCGCGGCACGGTCCGGCTCGACGGCGTCGTACAACGGGTCGACCGCTTCCTCGACGACGACACCCGTCGGCTCACCGCCGTCGGCGTCGTCGGTCGTCTGTACGTCGTCGTCGGGCATCGCGTCGCGGTGGCGTTCGAGGGTCACGCTGTCGACGGAGGCGACGTGCATGTCCTCACGGAACGCGATCACCGGGCGGTCGCCGCCAACAGGGTCGAGATCGGCGGCGGTGAGATACTCTCCACCGGGCCAACTGCTCTCGTCGTAGCCGAAGCCGAGGACGTACTCCGCGTGGTCGCCGGTGTCGTCCGCGCCGGCGGCGTCGCCCCCCGCGCTCCTCCCGGCGGTCTCCGCGGCGCGGTCCGCCAGTAGTTCGACCGCCTCACCCGCCGTGTCGGCCGCCGAGAGGTCCGCGTGGACGAGCGACCGTCCGGTGTTCGTGAGGTGGGTGTGGGCGTCGACGAACCCCGGCAGAACCACCCGGCCGTCGAGGTCGATCCGGGTCGTCTCCGGGCCGACCAGAAACTCGATGTCGTAGTCGTTGCCCACGCGGAGGATCTCCCCGTCGCGAACCGCGAGGGCGGCGTGGGTCTCGTCCGGCTCCCCGAGCGTGTGTAGCTCCCCGTCGGTGACGACGAGATCTGCGGCGTCTGTCACGGGTGCATCTCCGGCGGCGCCGGACTTGAAACATCAGTTCCACGGCTCCCCCTGCCGGCTCCCGACGCCGTCGGCGTCTCCGCCCGCTAACTCCGGCCGTCGTGTTGGGGGTGTCTCAGTCCGGGAGGCAGAACAGTGCGACCAGCGACAGCAGCTGTGAGGTGAAGATCCGGCGGTGTGTCGCCTCTGCCTCGTACGCGACGAAGATTTCAGAGGCGAGCATGAACGCCGCCCACAGCGCCAGCGAGATGAAGAACGCCACTGTCACTGGGTTCGGTCCGGCTGCTTCGTCGCCGATGTCGTCGACAGCGGTGTACGCCCTAACGAACAACACAGTTGCGGCGAACTCCCAGACGAGCACGCCGACGAACAACACTCCGACCACCACAGTCGGTGTGTCGTGGACGGACGTGACATCGAGCATGTACCCCCAGTTCCCCGAGGCGTACGACCACCCGTCGCCGAGCACGTCGGCGGCTTTCAGCCCGTCGAAGACGTTGGTGGAGAACACGATCCCGGTCCAGATCGCCCAGAAGGCGACGATCCCTCTCTTGATCGACGTGGTGTCGAACGGCATTACCGGAAAACTCTCACCCTGCAAAATAAATTTACCTGTTCGAAGTAAATCCTATCAATTGAGGATAACGGCCCTCGGACGGTGTTCGCGGATCGTCGGGAGAGAGCCGGTCGGTGACACCGCGGGATACGGGGGCTTCCCAGTCGAGTGTAGGGGGTTGAGCACGGGGGGTCAACCGTCGACTGTTCTCCCGCCGTCTCCGGCGGCGGCCGAGTGTGACAACCGCTCTCGTCCGCGGAGCGATCCGGTGTGTTTTTAGGTTGCGGGAGAGCAGACAACTACACAGCCTGGTGAAGCGACTATGAACGGTACGGCGCTCGATCTGCTCGTACCGTCGTCGCTCGTCCGGGAGGCCGAGGACGGCCGCGAGGCCACGCGGAAACTCGGGTACGTCGCCCGCGCGGCGACGGTGTTCCGGGCGGACCGGTTGGTCGTCTTCCCCGACAGGGAGGGCGAATCAGACAGGGGCGGTGGGTTCGTCCACACGGTGTTGGCGTACGCCGCGACACCCCCCTCCTTGCGACAGGAGGTGTGGGACCGTCGCGCGGAACTCCAACACGTGGGTGTGCTCCCGCCGTTGTTGCCAGACACCTCCGGCCCAGACGGGGCGGAGCTTCGAGACGGAATCGTGACCGAGGTCGGACCTGAAGGCCGCGTCCGGGTCAATTGCGGACTGCAACACCCGATCTCCCTCCGGGCACCACCCGACGAGGTGCCCGCCGAGGGGGAGCGCGTCACCGTCAGGGTCTCTTCGCGAGAGCCGGTTCGCGCGAAGCTCGTCGACGACACGGCGTTGTCGGTCGAGCGCGCGGACCTGGGGAGCGTTACGGCCGACGCCGACGTGTCGATTGCCGCCTCCCGCCACGGGGACACACTCTCCGTGTCGGCGTTGGAAGCGGTGACGACCCGACTGCGCGACGCAGACCGCGTCGCCGTCGCCTTTGGCGCGCCGGCACGAGGGCTCCCCGCCATCCTCGGCAACGAGGGTGAGCCGGTCGACACGCACACGCCGTTCGACCGGTGGCTGAACACGGTTCCGGACCAAGGCAGCGAGGTGGTGCGCACGGAGGAGGCGATGTTCGTCTCGCTTGGCGCGCTCTCGTTGCCGTCGTAACGAACGCACGAACCGAACGAACCACAACAACATGCCACAACCAAGCAGACCACGCAAGGGCTCGATGGGATTCGGCCCGCGCACACGCTCGGCAAGCGAGGTTCCACGCCTCAGCTCGTGGCCCGAAGACGACGGTGCGGCCGGCGTCCAGGGGTTCGCGGGGTACAAAGCGGGGATGACCCACGTCGTGATGGTGAACGACGAGGACGACTCCCCGCGACAGGGGATGGAGGAGTCCGTCCCCGTGACGGTCGTGGAGGTGCCGGAGATGCGCGCGGTCGCCGTTCGAGCCTACGAGGAGACGTCGTACGGAACGAGACCGCTGACGGAGGCCTGGACCGGGGAGTTCCACGAGGAGCTCGACCGTGCGCTGGACCTCCCGAACGAGAACAGCTTCGAGCCGGCCGCAGACGAACTGCGCACGCTCGTCGACGACGGCACGGTCGACGACGTGCGGCTGATCACCCACACACAGCCGGCGACACTCCAGAACGTCCCGAAGAAGGAGCCGGACGTGATGGAGACGCGCGTCGGCGGCGGCAGCATCGAGGACCGGTTGGAGTACGCCCTCGAACTGGTCGAGGGTGGCGGCAGCCACACCTTCGGTGACGTGTTCCGCGCGGGGGAGTACCTCGACACCGCGGGCATCACGAAGGGAAAGGGAACCCAGGGCCCGGTCAAACGCTGGGGCGTCCAGAAACGGAAAGGGAAACACGCCCGCCAGGGGTGGCGCCGACGGATCGGCAACCTCGGGCCGTGGAACCCCTCGCGGGTCCGGTCGACGGTCCCTCAGCAGGGGCAGACCGGCTACCACCAACGGACGGAACTGAACAAACGACTGCTGGACTTCGGCGAGGGCGACGACGCCTCCGTCGACGGCGGCTTCGTCAACTACGGCGAGGTCGACGGGGAGTACGCCCTGGTGAAGGGGTCACTGCCCGGCCCGGAGAAACGGCTGCTCCGGTTCCGCCCGGCGGTCAGACCGAACGACCAACCGCGTCTCGATCCCGAGGTGCGGTACGTGTCCACGGAGTCTAACCAAGGATGACGACGACAGTGTACGACCTGGACGGCGAGGCGAGCGGGGAGACGGAACTCCCGGCCGTCTTCGAGACGACGTTCCGACCGGACGTGATCCGGCGGGCGGTGCTCGCCGCACAGGCGAACCGGAAACAGGCGTACGGCGCAGACGAGTTCGCCGGGCTGCGGACGCCCGCGGAGTCGCAGGGTTCGGGCCGCGGGATGGCCCACGTCCCCCGAGAGGGTGGCCAGGGACGGCGCGTCCCGCAGACGGTCTCCGGGCGGACGGCCCACCCGCCGAAAGCCGAGAAGGACCAGGGGAAACAGATCAACGACAAGGAACGCCAACTCGCGGTGCGGTCGGCGTTGGCGGCGACAACGGACACCGAACTGGTCGCAGAGCGCGGCCACGAGTTCGACGACGATCTCGACCTCCCGTTGGTGGTCGACGACGGGTTCGAGGACCTCGTGAAGACGCGCGAGGTCGTCGATCTGTTGGAGTCGCTGGGCGTCTACGCGGACATCGAGCGCGCAGACGAGGGGCGCCAGATCAAGGCGGGCCAGGGGTCGACACGCGGCCGAAAGTACCGCGAGCCGACCTCGGTCCTGTTCGTGACCAGCGAGGAGCCGTCGCGTGCCGCCCGCAACCTCGCGGGCGTGGACGTGACGACCGCCGCGGAAGTGAACGCAGAGGAACTCGCGCCGGGCACTCACCCGGGGCGGCTGACACTGTTCACGGAGTCGGCACTCGCGGAGGTGAGCGACCGATGAGCGTCGTCCACCACCCGCTCGTGACCGAGAAGGCGATGGACGAGATGGACTTCGCGAACAAGCTCCAGTTCGTCGTCGACACGGGCGCCGACAAAGACGAGATTGCGGCGGAGGTCGCAGATCGGTTCGACGTGACCGTCGTCGACGTGAACACACAGGTGACACCGCAGGGGCAGAAGAAGGCGACCGTGCGGCTGTCCGAGGACGACGAGGCCCAGGACGTGGCCTCCAGAATCGGGGTGTTCTGAGATGGGTGCACGAATTCAAGGCCAACGACGCGGGCGCGGCGGCTCGACGTTCCGAGCGCCGTCCCACCGGTACAAATCGGACAAACAACACAAGACCGTCGAGGACGACGACACCGTCGCCGGCGAGATCGTCGGGATCGAACACGACCCCGCACGGTCGGCGCCGTTGGCGGACGTGGAGTTCGAGGACGGCGACCGGCGGCTGGTGCTCGCGCCCGAGGGGGTGCGGGTCGGTCAGGAGATCCAGATCGGCGTCTCCGCGGAGATCGAGCCCGGCAACACGTTGCCGTTGGCGGAGATCCCGGAGGGTGTGCCGGTGTGTAACGTGGAGAGCAAGCCGGGCGACGGCGGGAAGTTCGCCCGCGCGTCGGGTGTGTCTGCGACACTCCTGACCCACGACCGGGACGTGACGGTCGTCCAGTTGCCCAGCGACGAGGTGAAGCGGCTGAACCCGGAGTGTCGGGCGACGATCGGCGTCGTCGCGGCCGGCGGTCGGACGGAGAAGCCGTTCGTGAAGGCGGGGAACAAACACCACAAGATGAAATCCCGCGGGACGAAGTACCCGCGTGTGCGTGGTGTCGCGATGAACGCAATCGACCACCCGTTCGGTGGCGGTGGGCGCCAACACCCGGGGAAGCCGAAGTCGATCTCGCGGGACGCCCCGCCGGGACGGAAGGTCGGTGACATCGCGTCGAAACGAACCGGAACCGGGAGGGACTCGTAAGATGTCGACAGAGTACAGAACCGGTCGCGAAGGGGAGTTCACCTACCGCGGCCACACGCTAGAGGAGCTGCAGGAGATGGACCTCGACGAGGTGTCGGAACTGCTACCCGCACGCGCGCGGCGAACGATCGACCGTGGACTGGACACGGAACAACGGAAGCTGCTCGAACAGGCCCGCGCGGCCGGCGAGGAGGAGACCGCGAACGACCCGATCCGGACGCACCTACGGAACATGCCGATCGTTCCGTCGTTCGTCGGGCTGACGTTCGCCGTCTACACGGGCCAATCGTTCGAACGCGTCGAGGTGGAGCCGGAGATGATCGGCCACTACCTCGGCGAGTTCCAGCTGACCCGTACGTCAGTCGAACACGGTCAGGCCGGCATCGGCGCGACCCGGTCCTCGAAGTTCGTGCCCCTCAAGTGACAATGGGAATCAGCTACAGCGTCGAGGCGGACCCGGAGACGACCGCGAAGGCGATGCTCCGAGACCGCAACATCAGTCTGAAGCACAGCAAGGCCATCGCCCGGGAGATCAAAGGCGAGACGGTCGAAGACGCGGAGTCGTATCTGGCGGCGGTCATCGAGGAGGACCGTTCGGTCCCGATGCGACAACACAACTCCGGGGTCGGCCACCGGTCGGACATCGACGGGTGGGACGCCGGTCGCTACCCGGAGCAGGCCGCAGAGGACTTCCTGAAGCTGCTCGGCAACGTCACGAACAACGCCGAACGCCAGGGGTTCGACCCGGAGACGATGGTGATCAAACACACCGCCGCCCACAAGGTGGGCGAGCAGACGAGCCAGCAGCCCCGCGCGATGGGGCGTGCCAGCCCGCACAACACACCGGAAGTTGATGTCGAGATGATCGTCGAGGAGGTCGAGAACTGATGGCGGACGAACAGGCGTTCATCGAGGACGGACTCCAACGCACCCAGATCGACGAGTTCTTCGAGGAGGAACTCGGCCGGGCGGGCTACGGCGGCATGGATGTCGCCAAGACGCCGATGGGCACACAGATCGTGCTCGAAGCCGAAAAACCCGGGATGGTGATCGGCAAGGGTGGGAAGAACATCCGGAAGATCACCACCGAGCTGGAGAACCGGTTCGACATGGAGGACCCGCAGATCGACGTGCAGGAGGTTGAGGAGCCGGACCTCAACGCGCGGGTCGTCGCAGACAAGCTGGCCAACGCCCTCGAACGGGGTTGGTACTTCCGTCGCGCGGGTCACACGACGATCGACCGGATCATGGAGTCGGGCGCGCTGGGCGCAGAGATCGTCCTGTCGGGGAAGGTCACCGGCGCGCGCTCCCGCGTGGAGAAGTTCAACCGCGGCTACATCAAGCACAACGGCGAGCCCGCAGAGAACGTCGTCGACAGCGGGAAAGGCGTCGCGGTGATGCAGCTGGGAACGATCGGCGTGAACGTGAAGATCATTCCGCCGGACGCGACACTGCCCGACGACTTCGAGGTCGCCGAGGGTGCAGCGGCGCCCGAGGTCGAACAACAGGTCGCCGAGGAGGGTGTCGAGGCACTGCTGGAGGAGCCAGACGAGGTGCCCGAGGCGCCCGCAGACGACGAGAGCGAGGCGGACACGGACGCCGACCCCGTCGACGAGGAGGTCGTCGAGGAGGTCGTCGAGCCGGACACGGACCTGCCCGGCGAGGAGGAGACCGTGGAGGTGCCCGGCGGCGACGACGACATCGAAGCGGAGTTGGAGGATCTCGACGAGGATGTCGAGAGCGAGGCGGCCGACCTGGTCGGCCAGATGGAAGACGAGTCGGACGCGGACGACGAGGGGGGTGAGTGAGGATGGCGATCCTCCACGTCGAGGAGATCCGCGACATGACGGCCGCAGAGCGGCAACAGGAGCTGGAAGACCTGGAGACGGAGCTGCTGAACGCAAAGGCAGTGCAGGCGGCCGGTGGTGCCCCAGAGAACCCCGGTCGGTTCGGCGAGCTGAAACGGACGATCGCGCGGCTCAAGACCGTCCAGCGAGAAGAAGGCGATCTAGAGTAGACAGATGGTGACACCCGAGACCCTCACACGACACGGACTCGTCGGCCGCCCGGTACGGGTAGTCGACGCCGCGAACCCCGAGTTGGTCGGGATCGCGGGCCGTGTCGCGTCGGAGTCCGAACGGACCCTGGTGGTCCGCGGACCGACGGGGTCGGGTGTCGCCGACCGTCGGGTGCCGAAACGGGACACACAGTTCCGGTTCGCGCTCCCGGCAGGCGAAGACAGGGTCGGAGACCAGTCACTCGGCGGGTGGGTCCCGCCGGCAGACGCGCCCGTGAGAGCGGGCGGGTCCGACGCAGACGTAGCGGGTGAGCCCGACACAGACGTAGCGGGCGAGCCCGACACAGACGTAGCAGGCAAGCCTGACACAGATGAAGCCGCCGACCGCCGAAAGGGGTCGGGGTCCGCGTTCGAACTTCCGTGGGAAACTCCCGGCACGGGGACGGCCCGGCCAGCCGGGAAGTCCGGCGGCTGCGAGGACGCGGTCTACGTTACGGTGGATGGGAAACGACTGCTCTCACGACCCGCCTACCGCACGGAACGTGCGGGTGATTCGACATGGCAACCGGACTGAACGTAACAGAACCGGAGACGACGTGTGCAGACGAGAACTGTCCGTTCCACGGCACGCTCGGCGTGCGCGGGCAGACGCTCGAAGGCACAGTCGCCTCCACAGATATGACGAAGACCGTAGTGGTCGAACGGGAGTACGACGTGTACGTCCCGAAGTACGACCGCTACATGAAACGACGCAGCCGCGTGTCCGCACACCACCCGCCCTGCCTCGATCTCGAGGAGGGTGAGGAGGTGCGGATCGCCGAGACGCGCCCCCTCTCGAAGACGAAGTCACACGTCGTCGTCGAGATCGGAGGTGACGACTGATGCAGGCCCTGAAGGCGGATGTCACGCAGGGACTGGAGAAGGGATCACTGATCGCGTGTGCCGACAACACCGGCGCACGCGAGCTGAAGGTGATCAGCGTCTCGGGGTACGGCGGCACGAAGAACAGACACCCCAAAGCGGGCGTCGGCGACAAGGTGACCGTCTCGGTCACGAAGGGCACCCCGGAGATGCGCCGCCAGGTGTTGGAGGCGGTGGTCGTCCGGCAACGGAAGCCGATCCGTCGCCCGGCCGGCACGCGCGTGAAGTTCGCGGACAACGCCGCGGTCGTCGTCGACGACGCGGAGGAGCCGCGCGGGACGGAGATCAAGGGTCCCATCGCGCGTGAGGTCGCCGAACGCTTCGGGAGCATCGCGAGCACCGCGACACAGATCGTATGACAGAACAACCACACAAACAACGGACACAGACGCGCGAGGCGCCGCTCCACGAGCGACAGCGCGAGGTTCGCGCGACGCTCTCCGGTGAGCTGCGCGATGAGTACGGCCAACGCAACGTCCGCGTCAACGCCGGCGACACCGTCGAAGTGATGCGTGGCGACCACGCCGGCGAGGAGGCGGAGGTGTTGCGGGTCGACCTGCGTGACAGCGTCGTCCACGTCGAGGACGTGACCGTCGAGAGCGCGGACGGCGAGGAGTCGCCGCGCCCGCTCGACGCGTCGAACCTCCGTGTGACGGAGCTGGATCTGGAGGACGACCGCCGCGAGGCGCGTCTGGAGTCCGACGAGGAGGCTGCCTGAGATGAGCAACCACCAGAAACGACTGTCGGCCCCGGACTCGTGGCCGGTCGAACGGAAAGAGGAGACGTTCACGGTGAAGGCAGACGCCGGTCCACACGGCGAGACGGGCGTCCCCCTGGTCATCGTCCTTCGGGACGTGTTGGGGTACGTCGACTCCCGGAAGGAAGCCCGGTACGCCTTAGAGGGCGGATCGGTGTTGGTCAACGGTGACGGCAACGTCGCCACGGACCGTCCGGTGGGGATGTTCGACATCCTCGCGTTCACCGAGCGAGCAGAGTACTACCGCGTGTTCCCCTCGGAGGGTGGGCGGCTGTCGCTCACCCCGATCGACGAGGACTCGGCGGCCTCCCGGCTGGGGAAGGTCGTCGGCAAACAACAGGTGTCCGGCGGGCAGTTCCAGTACACGCTGCACGACGGCACCACGCTGCACGCGGACAACGACTACGGCGGCAGTGACTCGCTCGTGATCGACAACGAGACGAAAGAGATCGTCGCCCACTTCCAGTACGAGGAGGGCGCACTCGTCACCGCCGTCGACGGCGCACACGCCGGCGAAATCGGCGAGATCGAGACGATCCGCGTGACGCCCGGCTCGGGTGACAACGCGGTCGTCGTCGCCCAGGAGGAGGGTGACGGGTTCGAGACGATCGCCGACTACGTCGTCGTGATCGACGAGAACTTCACCGACGGAGGTGAGGAGTGATGAACTCCGGTCCACGGAAGACAACGTCTTCAGGAGGTGACGACTGATGAGCGAGGCAGACGACGCAGGGTTCCACGAGATGCGGGAGCCGCGCGTCGAGAAGGTCGTCGTCCACATGGGCGTCGGGCAGGGCGGTCGCGAACTCGCCAACGCCGAGGAGATCTTAGACGAGATCACCGGCCAGCAGTCCGTCCGGACGCAGGCCCAGCAGTCGATTGCCGAGTTCGACATCCGGCCGGGTGACCCGATCGGTGCGAAGGTCACCCTCCGGGGCGAGGACGCGACGGCGTTCCTGGAGACGGCGTTGCCGTTGGCGGATCTGTCCGCCTCCCAGTTCGACGACGTGGGCAACGTCAGCTTCGGGGTCGAGGAACACACGGAGTTCCCGAGCCAGGAGTACGACCCGACCATCGGGATCTACGGGTTGGACGTGACAGTGACGCTGACACGCCCGGGTTACCGGGTGGCGAAGCGCGACGCAGAGACCCGGTCGATCCCGAGCGGCCACCGGATGACCGTCGAGGACGCGGTGGCGTACCTGGAGACGGAGTTCGACGTGGAGGTCGACAGATGAGCGAGAGCGAGACAGAAGACACACGAGAGACGCCAACGGGCGAGCAGGCCTCGAAGCGCACCGACGAGAACGTCGCGTGCCGCCGGTGTAACCGCAAGCAGGGGTTGGTGGGGAAGTACGACATCAACCTCTGTCGGCAGTGTTTCCGGGAGGTCGCTCGACCGATGGGGTTCCAGAAGTACCGATAACGATGGCAGGCAACGATCCACTCGCCGGCGCGCTCGCGGGCATCGACAACGCGGAGAGCGTCGGTAACCTGGCGTACACGGTCCAGCCCGCCTCGAACACGGTCGGTTCCGTCCTCGAAGTGCTGTACGACGGCGGTTACGTCGACGGCTTCGAGTACGTCGAAGACGGGAAGGCCGGCAAGTTCGAGGTCGAACTGAAAGGCGCGATCAACGAGTGTGGCGTCGTCAAGCCCCGGTACTCGGCGGGCGCAGACGAGTTCGAGAAGTGGGAGAAGCGGTATCTCCCGGCCCGCGACTACGGGGCGTTGATCGTCACCACGTCGCAGGGCGTGATGAGCCACTACGAGGCCCGCGAGGCGGGCGTCGGCGGCCAGTTGCTCGCGTACGTCTACTAACTATGACACGACAGACGACGATCCAGATTCCAGACGAGGCGACGGCCGAGGTCGACCACCTCGACGTGACCTTGGAGGGGCCGGAAGGCTCCGTCACGCGGCAGCTCTGGTTCCCCGACGTGTCGGTCACCGTCGCGGACGGCGCGGTCGTGATCGAACGACCGGGGGACGCCGACCGCCAGACGGAGGCCACCGTCGGCACCTTCGAGAGCCATGTCCGAAACATGATCCACGGGGTCACCGAGGGGTGGACCTACGAGATGGAGGTGTTCTACGCTCACTTCCCGATGGACGTCGACACGGAGGGTGGGGAGGTCGTCATCGAGAACTTCCTCGGCGAGCGGGCGCCACGGCGTGCGGCGGTGCTCGGCGACACCGAGGTCTCGATCGACGGCGAGGAACTCACCCTCTCGGGTCCGTCCAAGGAGGACGTGGGCCAGACTGCAGCGAACATCGAACAGCTCACCCGGGTCACGGACAAGGACCAACGGGTGTTCCAAGACGGGGTCTACATCACGAACAAACCCCGTGGGGGTGCCTAGATGTCCGCCGACGAGGAGGAGATCCAGGCCCTCGAAGACATCTCCGGTGTCGGCCCGTCGAAGGCCGACTCGCTCCGCGAGGCCGGCTACGAGGCGGTCGAAGACGTGAAGGCGGCCGCCCAGTCGGAACTCGCGGAGGTCGACGGCGTCGGGAACGCGCTGGCCGCCCGGATCAAGGCGGACGTGGGCGGGCTCGAGGTCGACGAGGAGACCGAAGCAGAGATCGAAGACGACAGCGATGAGGAAGTCGTCGAGGAAGACGAGGACGTGGAGACGGAGCTCCAGCCGCGGGGCCACGCAGACAAGACCCCGAACCTCGACGACGAGACGGCGCGTGCGCTCGCCCAGAAGCACCGCGAGGGGACGCCGCAGTTCAACCGGCAGGACTACCACAAAAAGAAACGGGTGCCGACCGCCTGGCGGCGGCCCCGTGGTATCCTGTCGAAGCAGCGCCGCGGCATCAAGGGGAAGGGGCCGACCGTCGAGGCCGGCTTCCGTTCGCCGACGGCCGCACGCGGCCTCCACCCAAGCGGGTTCGAGGAGGTGCGCGTCCACAACACGGACGACCTGTCGGGTGTCGACCCGGACACAGAGGCGGTGCGGATCGCCTCGAAGGTCGGCGGCCGGAAGCGAGAGCGGATCGAAGACGAGTGTGAGCAACGCGAGATCCGCGTGCTCAACCCCACCTACGTGGAAGTGGAGGTGGACGCAGATGACTGATCTGAGCGCACAGCGGCGCCTCGCGGCCGACGAACTCGGCGTCGGCGAGGACCGCGTCTGGCTCGACCCGGAGGCACAGTCGGACCTGGCGGACGCGATCACCCGCGAGGACATCCGTGAACAGATCGAGCAAGGGACGATCCAGACGGACGACGCCAAGTCCAACTCCCGTGGTCGGGCGCGCGAACGGGCAGAGACCCAGGCGTACGGCCACCAGACGGGCGCCGGCACCCGAAAAGGGAAATCCGGCGGCCGACAGGACGACCGCGACGACTGGATCGAACGGATTCGCGCACAGCGCTCGCGGCTGCGTGAGCTGCGCGACGACGGCCCCCTCGACCGCTCGCAGTACCGCGAGCTGTACGACAAGGCGTCTGGCGGCGAGTTCGAGGATGTCCGCCGGCTGGAGTCGTACGTCGAGGCGAACTACGACGTGACACTGGAGGACCACTGATGGCGACCGGACCACGATACAACGTTCCGATGCGGCGCCGTCGCGAGGTCCGGACCGACTACCACCAAAGGTTGCGCCTGCTGAAATCCGGTGACCCCCGCCTCGTCGCGCGGGTGTCCAACCGACACGTCAGGGCGCAGCTGGTAACCCCCGGTCCGGACGGCGACGAGACACACGCGGCCGCGTCCAGCGAGGATCTCTCGGAGTACGGCTGGGAGGCTCCCACGGGGAACCTGCCGAGCGCGTACCTGACGGGGTATCTCGCGGGGCTGCGAGCCGTCGCGGCTGGCTTAGAGACAGCGGTGTTGGACATCGGTCTCAACACGGCCACGCCCGGCAACAAGGTGTTCGCGGTGCAGGAGGGTGCGATCGACGCGGGGCTCGAGATCCCACACAACGAGGATGTCCTCGCAGAGTGGCCGCGCAACCGCGGCGAGCACATCGCCGACTACGCGGCGAGTCTCGACGAGCCGTTGTACGGCGGCGAGTTCGACGCGGCCGACCTGCCCGACCACTTCGACGACGTGCGAGCGGCACTCACGGAGGCGTTCGAGTAACATGAGCAACAACGGCTGGACGCCGCAGACGCGGCTCGGTCGACAGGTACAGGCAGGCGACGTCACCTCGATGGACGAGGCGTTGGCGACGGGGCTCCCGTTGAAGGAGCCGGAGATCGTCGACCAGCTCCTCCCGGACATGGACGACGAGGTGTTGGACATCAACATGGTCCAACGGATGACCGACTCCGGACGGCGGGTGAAGTTCCGCGTCGCCGTCGCGGTCGGCAACCGGAACGGCTATCTCGGCTACGCCGAGGCCCGCGACGACCAGGTCGGCGGCGCAATCGAGAAGGCCATCGACGTGGCGAAGCTGGAAGTGATCAGCGTGGACCGCGGCTCCGGTTCCTGGGAGGACTCCGCGGGCGGTCGCAACTCCCTCATGCGGACGGCAGAGGGGAAGGCGGGCTCCGTCGAGGTGTCCATCAAACCGGCCCCGCAGGGGCTGGGGTTGGCGGGCGCAGAGACGGTGAGCAACATCCTCTCGTTGGCGGGGATCAAGGACGCGTGGACCTCCTCGAACGGGACGACCCGGACGACGGTGAATCTCGCGAAGGCGACGTTCAACGCGTTGGTGAACGCCTCGCAGGCCCGGACGCCGGACCGCGCGCGGCGGGTCCAGCGTGAGGCACGCGAAGGGGTGAGTGAGTGATGCAGGCGGTCGTCCAGATCCGCGGTGAGGTGGACACACCCGACGCGGTCGTCGACACGCTCGCGATGCTCAACATCCACGCGGTGAACCACGCGACGTTCATCCCGGAGCGTGACACCTACCAGGGGATGCTCACGAAGGTGAACGACTACGTCGCCTTCGGCGAGCCGTCCGTCGGGACGGTGGCGACACTGCTCGAACGCCGAGCAGAGCCCGAGGCGGGTGACGCCGACATCGACGACGAGTGGGTCGCCGACCACACCTCCTACGACGACGTGCACGCGCTCGCGGAGGCGCTCGTCGCCGAGGAGACGACACTGCAGGAGACACCACTCGCACCGGTGGTGCGGCTCCACGCCCCCCGTGGCGGTCACGACGGGATCAAGCAGGCCGCCACGGACGGCGGTCAGTTGGGTCGTCACACGACCGAGGAGATCGACAGCCTGCTGGAGGCGATGCGATAATGACGAGTAAGAAGAAACGCCAGCGCGGCACACGCACACGCGGCGGCGGCTCACACAAACACAACCGCGGGGCCGGCCACAGCGGTGGTCGCGGCGCCGCCGGTCGGGACAAACACGAGTACCACAACCACCCGCCGTTGGGCAAACACGGCTTCTCCCCGCCGGAGAAGACCCAGGACGCGGTCGCGGAGGTCACCGTCCAGGAGTTGGACGAGGACGCCGCGTTGTTGGTCGCTGAGGGGCTCGCCGAGGAGGAAGACGGCGCCTTCCACGTAGACGCCCGCGACGTGGCCGAGGACGGCTACGCCGTGGACGTGGTGAAAGTGTTGGGCAACGGTGAGGCCCGACAGGAACTGCACGTTACCGCCGACGCGTTCACTGCGGGTGCTCGCGCCGAGGTCGAACAGGCCGGCGGCTCCGTCGCACTGACGGAGCGTGCCGAGGAAGCCGAGACGGACGACGACACCGACGAGGAGTAGTCGGACATCGACCCGGAGCAGCCGGACGCCGACGAGAACTGCGGGGAACGACCCCGCATCCGCGACAGTTTCTCACGGGGCGACGACGACCACGCGGAGATCGTTGACGTTCGTCCCCGTTGCGCCCGAGTGGAGCGCCGCACCAACGGCACGGAGCCAGCCGAGTGAGTCGTTGTCGGCGAGCGCGCGCTGGGCTCGTTCCGGCTCCACGACGGTCTCTCCGGAGACCATCCCGCCGGCTGCGTCCGTCGAGCCGTCGTGGCCGTCCGTGTCGACCGCGGCGACGACAGCCGACGCGTCGGCGTCGCGGCGAGCGAGTTCCAACGCCGCGCTGGTGACGTACTCACAGTTCGGGCCACCAGACCCGGTACCGGTCACGGAGACCGTCGTCTCCCCGCCAGCGAGGAGCAAGATCGGTCGCTCCCGGGTGGGGTCGGCACAGTCCGCGACCGTCGCGGCGAGTGCGCCCGCCCGTCGGCCACAACGACGCGCCTCGCCGGTCACACCACGGGCGAGCACCTGCGCGTCCGCCCCCCGGGCACGGGCGTGGTCCCGGGCCGCCGCGAGCGCACGCACCCCCGAGGCGATCACGACCGTCTCGGCCGTGTCGGTGGCGGGTGGCTCCCGGTTGCGGGCGCGGAGGAACGCCCGGACCCGCGGCGTGTCCACATCGTACCGACGCAGTACGGCCAGTGGGTCGCCGGAGTCTGGCGGCGGCGGCACCGTCGGCCCGCTGGCGACGACCGCGGGGTCGTCACCGACAACGTCGCTGAGGACCACGCCGACGACCCGCGCGGGGGCGGCACGCGCGGCGAGTCGCCCACCTTTCACCGTCGAGAGCGCACGCCGGACCGCGTTGAGTTCGTCGACGGACGCGCCGGCGTCGAGCAGTCGCCGGGTGGCAGACTGGAGTGCAGACAGCCCGACCGCGGGCACCGGGGCCGCCAGCAGTGCGCTCCCACCGCCGGTGATCGGCGCGAACACGAGCGTCTCCTCGCCGGCGGCGTCGAGAGCGGCCACCGCGTCGCGGGTCGCCACCACACCCCCGGGTGTCGGTGTCGGGTGACCGCCGGCCACGAACCCGACGCGCTGTCGGCACCCGGTGTCCTCCGGCGGGACGAGCACCGTTCCGCCGTCGGGGGTGGCGTTCGCCGCCGCGAGCGTGTCGACGAGCGCCTCCGTGAGTCCGCGTGCGGCCTTCCCGCCGCCGACAAGCAGGAGTCGGTCGTGGTCGCCGAGTGAGACAGTGGCCGCTCGGTGCCGGCCTGTGAGGTGGAGTCGGCCGTCGTCGACGGTCACACGGTCGGCGACGGCGCGTGCCGGACGTGCGGCTGCGACGCCGGCGGCGAGACACTCCCGGGCGAGCGCCGCCGCGGGAGTTTCGGCGCCGCCGGCGAACAACGACGAGCGGTCGCCACCGCTCGATCTCGACTGGCCGTCGGTCACTCGAACGTCACCACCTCGATCCCGTCGGTGTCGTAGTCGGTCATCGCCGCGAGTCGGTCCGGCACGTCCGCCAGCGACACCTCGCGGCCGACGAGCAGGCTGGGATCGACCGTCCCGGCCTCCAACAGCCTGAGCAGTTCGTCGTAGTCCGTCGGCGGCATCCCCCGCGAGCCGAGCACGTCGATCTCCCACCGGGTGATCTCGTCGACCGGGAGTGCCACCTCCCCCTCCTCGGCGGCCGTCGTCAACCCGACCTGGACGTGGGTGCCGCGCTGGCGGAGACACTGGACGGAGTTGCGACAGGTCTCCGCTCGGCCGAGCGCGTCGAGAGAGACGTGTGCCCCCTGGCCGTCGGCGTCCGCGGTGATCGACTGGATCGCCGCGACGGGGTCGGTGTCGGTCGCGTCGACGGTCGCGGCGGCGCCCGCAGTCTCCGCCCGGTCGAGTGCATCTGGGTCGACATCGACAGCGACGGGACGGGCGCCGAGCGCGTCGGCGACGTGGACCGCAGAGAGCCCGACGCCGCCACAGCCGTGAACGGCGACCCAGTCGCCGGGCGCGAACGCGGCGCGGTCGACCAGTGCGTGGTAGGCGGTGGTGAACCGACAGCCCAGCGCGGCCACGTCGCGGGCCGGGACATTGTCGGGGATCGGGAGCGCGTTGTACGCCGCCTGCGGGACGTGGACCTGCTCGGCGAACGCCCCGGGTGCGGCGCGTTCGAACCCCAACGCGACCCCGTCGCGACAGGTGTTGCCGTGGCCGGTCGTACACGCCCGGCAGGTGCCACAGCCCAGATCGAACGGGACGACGACCCGATCACCGACCCCGAGCCCGTCGACTCGGTCGCCGACCGCGACCACCTCCCCGGCCGGCTCGTGGCCGAGGACGAAGTCGGTCGGCACCTGATCGTCGGCCCACTCCCCGTGGCCCTGCCAGGCGTGCCAGTCGGAGCGACAGATCCCGCAGGCGTCGACAGCCACGACCGCGCCGTGTGGGTCCGGCTCCGGCTCTGGCACGTCGGTGATCGCCAACGGCTCGCCGTACTCGCGGAGAACGGCTGCTCGCATACTCCCAGTGTGGTGTCGGGCTGTGGTATAGTTCGTGGTCGGCCGGCTGAGTCGTCGGAAGCGTGCGGGACGCGCGGCGTCTCGTTACAGTTCGACCGCCCCACCGCGTTCGTCGGACTCGTAGATCGCGTCCAACACGCGTTGGACGGCGACCCCCTCGGTGACGGTGTTGCGGTCTGGCGCCGACCCCGCGCGGACGGCCGCGAGAAACGCCTCCTGTTCGGCCCGGTGTGGATCGCCGTCTCGGGTCCGAACCGTCGTGTCGGTGAGGTGGTGTGCGCCGCCGGTGCCGGCGTCGTACAGCGTGAGTTCACCGCTCGCCCTGTCGAACAACGCGCCGCCGTCCGTGCCGCGGACGTAGAACTCCTGTGTCGGCGGGCGGTTGACCGCCCACGCTGTCTCCAACGAGACGGTCGTGTCGTCCGCGAGCCGGAGAAACGCCGACGCGGAGTCGTCGACATCGAACCCTTCTGGGCCGTTGTCTTCTCCCCACATGTTCAGGTAGCTGTAGTCCGCGCGGTCGCCGAACTCGGACCGGGTGGTGCCCGACACCTCGACGACACCCGGGGAGTCCGCGAGATACAACGCCAGATCGACGGCGTGGACACCCAGATCGACCAGGGCGCCGCCGCCGGCGACCGCCTCGGCCGTGAACCACGACCCCCGCCCCGGCACACCGCGGCGCCGGACGTAGTTCGCCTCGACGTGTGTCACCTCGCCGAGTTCGCCGGCGTCGAGTCGGTCACGCAACACCTCCACCGCCGGCGCGAACCGGCTGTTGAACCCGACCATCAGGAACCCTGTCGCCGCCCGAGCGGCCGCGGCGATCCGCTCGGCGCTGTCGAGATCGTGTGCGAGCGGCTTCTCCAACAACACGTCCAACCCACGCTCCAAGGCGGCGACGGCGTGGTCCTCGTGGTAGCGGTTCGGCGTCGTGATCAGAACGGCGTCGACCGCGTCGAACAACGGCTCCGTCTCGGCGTACGTCTCGACGCCGAACTCGGCGGCGAAGCGTTCCCGCGGCTCCGTGGCCACGTCCATCCCGCCGATCAACGTCGCGTCCGTCTCCACCAGCTGTTCTGCGTGGTGGTGTGCGATTCCCCCCAACCCGACGATTCCGACCTGTACGTCGCTCATCGGCTCATTGTTCGGCACACCTGTTGTTAATAGCCACGTTCCACCCCACCGTTGTGGCGGGTCACGTCTGCCGTTCGGATCGTGTGTGCCATCGGTCGTCAGTAGAGTTGGCGGCGACGTTCCTCGCGTTCCTCCTCTCTCTCCTCTTCTTGTGCCTGTTTGCGGCGACCGCGGACGTACTGACGGGCCAACGGGAGCCACCGGTTCTTGGCGTCTCGGGCGAGTGCGTACAGCCCGTAGGCCCACGGGAGGAACAACGCCGTCACCGCGAGGACGTACAGCGTCGACACCATCTCACTCCGCCTCCTCGCCGGTCTCCGTGCTGGCGTCGGCCGCCGAGTCCGGCGTCGCGGTCGTCACCAGCCCGTGGGTGATCGCCTCCCCGGCGGCGTCGAACAGGTGCGCCTTCGAACGGTCGATCCGAACGCGGATCTCGTCACCCTCGCTGACCGTGCTGTCGGGGGAGACGCTCATCAGCAGGCGGTCGTCGCCGCTGGCGCCGCGTCCCATCCCGACGCCGATCTCGTCGGACAACACGAGATACACGAAGATCTCGTCGCCCAT
>JAHENP010000109.1 GCA_018609965.1 Haloferacaceae archaeon | reverse complement strand
TCCAGCACCCCGCCGGGTTCCCGCAACGGCCGCCCGCCAGTCAGCCGGAAGACGGCCTCCGAAAACGTCTCGTCGTCGTGCTTGCACGCCACGAGTCGCTCGTGAGCTTCCGCGGAGAGTCGAACTGTTTCGACCACACACGGTCGTGTGCAACACCAGATATTGATTTCCCCGCCCCGCTCACACCACACGACCCCGTACTCAGTTTGTAACTCGCAACGTAATTCTTACTAGAAGAAAAACGTTAAGTGCCACTAGGCACCACAGACAGATGCGACGCTGCGGGCGCGTCACTCCGAAGAGTGGCAGGGTGCTGGAATCACCCTACCCCGCTGCGTCGTGGAGCATCACGACATGTGTTCGAACGATTCGCCGTCTGAAAAGCATGACGGCACGGTGGACGTATCGGAGTTGCTCGAACTGTACGACCAGCACGTCGAGACCGTCGAACAGCTTCCGTTGCCCGGCTACCGGATCGAGTCGTTAGTTCGGGAGACGGAGACGGTGCGGGAGACGCTGGCGGCAGACGGCGTCGTGTCGGCGACGACACTCCAGGTGCTCCTGTGTGGGATCGCGGAGGCAATCGGCGACGTGGAGCACGCGCGGACGGTGCCGGCGGGGGCCGCTCGCGGCGCAGACCAGCTCCCGGATGGGGTTCACCGCGTCCCCTACGAGATGACGCCCGACGAGCAGGCGGCGTGTCTCGACGCCCTCTCACAGCTGCAGTTCGCGGTCGTCGAGACGCCGGTGGCGGTCGACGACTGAGCCGCGCGAACACCGCGGCCGGCGAGGGCGCCGCGTCCGGCCGCCCCCGCAGGTAGTGTTCCGGCTCGTCGGTGCCACACCGTTTTTTACAGCGACTCGTCACCCACCTGGACGACACACCGGGTTCGTCGGTACTCTGAAGTCCACGGAACTCGGAACTCAGCGTGTGACAGGCGACGGCCCGCAAGGAGACGACGATATTCGCGGAGACGACGACCCGCGAGCAGACAGCAGTCCACAGTCCGGCTCCGACTCGCGAGCGGGTGAGGAACCACACAGCGACAGCCACGAGCGTCCGGCAGCGGCAGACGGCGGGCTCGACACACACGTCGCGGAACTCGACGCGGCACGGCTCGATCCGGCGGCGATGGCGGCGGCGCCGTCGGGACTCGACACGCTGTCGACGTTGTTGGACCGGCCGTCGCTGGCCCGGGTGTACGTGTACATCTGTTACTGGGAGCCGACGACGGTGCCGGAGGTGGTCGACGCGCTCGACCTCTCGGAGTCGACCGCCTACGAGTACGTCGACCGGCTCGTCGATCACGGGCTCGTCACCCGCGCGGACACCGGTCGCCCGCGGGAGTTACGCGCCGACCCCGTCGCGGTCGTCGACCCGGCCAGTCCAGTGGTCGTCACCCCGACCGTGTTGCACGCCGTCGCACTCGCCGCAACCGACGAGGAACTCGCTCGCTTCGACGACAGTCACGGGCTCGGGACGCTCGTCGCCACGCTCCGGGGTGCGGGGCTCCACTACGCCGGGGAGACGACACGACGGAGCGTCGCCAGGGATGTCGGCGTCCGCCCGACTGAGGCGATGCTCGTGATCGAGGCGCTGGCTCCCGTGCTCGCGGTCGGTCGTGACCGCGATCCGTACTTCGAGGTGTTGTTCCCCGATGTCGCGACGGCGATGGATCTGCCGGATGTGAACGACCGCCCGACCGTTCCGGCGACGGACACCCCGTGAGCACCGCTCACCACAGTCCGCCGACCGCCCCGTCGGCTCTGAGCGCGTACTCGACGCCGGCGACGGCGAGATAGACCACGACACAGGCCGGCCAGAGAAACACCAACAGCCCGAACGCGGGCGTCTCCGGCGGGTTCCGTTCCAACAACGTCGGCACCAGCAGGACGCCGGCGACAACGAGCGGGCTCACCGTCCCGTAACGGACGTACAACGCGACCGGCACACCGCCGACGACCATCGACCCGACGAGCATGAACCCCTGTCGCAGCAGGGTCAGTCCCGGCTCCTCGCCAAACGAGGCGAGACTGAACCCGCGCCAGAGGTAGACGGCCACCACCGGCAGCCCGGCGAGCAGGCCGGCGACGAGGCTCCGAGGGACGGCGGCGGAGACGAACGGGAGCGACACGCGTGTCATCTCGTAGGGACAGGTGATTGTGGCTGTCGGCGCCCGGTGGAGACGACCGTTGCTGTCAGCGTCACTTGACCCGCGGCCGTCACTCGTCGAAGAACACCCACACCCCGTTGTGTGACGGGAAGTCACTGGCCGTATTACCGACGTAGGTGAACTCTGCGTTCGCGCCGTGTCCGCTCTCCCAGAAGTCGTCGACCTCGTTGCGCGACTGGTCGAGTTTCCAGTCGACATCGAGTTCCACCATCGGAATCTTCGAGAGGAACCGCTCGGGATTGCCGTGGAGACACGGATCGTAGTGCGCCTGCCCGATCGCGCTAACGCCGTAGTAGGGCACGTCGTACAGCCGGACGTGGTACTGCTCGGTTGGACACCAGCCGGAGGACTGCATCACGTGTGCCGTCGTGGATCTGGTGCCGCCGTCCGGGAGGTTGACGTACAGGTCTTTCACGAGAAAGTCGGGGTAGATCCACTCGTTGCCCCACTCCGAGCCGTTCGTCCCGCTCTCCATGGCAGACTCGATGTCGGCGGTGTCGGTGGCGTCCCAGGCGACGTTCATCGGCGAGGTCCGATCCTGGAGCCCGCCACCCTGAGCGCCCGACTCCGTCGCGTAGCTGTACAACGGAACGTTGCCGTCCATGTCGGGGACGTACAACGGGTGTGCCTGCTCGTCGTCGACCTGTTTGTCCCACACGGTCCGTTCGGACACGCGTTGTTCACGCTGTGTCCCGATGACACGCTGGGTCCGGAACGTGTACCGCGACTGCCCGCCCTCCCGGATCGTCTCCGGCACCTCCTCGGCCGGCAGCGTCGTCGGGTCGTACTCGAACGTCCGGGTGCCGTACCGCTCGTTCAGGTCCTCGCTGTAGAACGTCGGTTGGATGCGGAACTGTCGCTCCGTCACCCGCCTCACCGTCACCACCAGCCGCCCGTCTGCCGCGACCGGCAACCCCTCGTCGTTACTGGCACCGGCCGCGCCGACCGGTGTCGCGCTGTCACTCGTGTCGCTGGCGCTCCCGAGCCCTACGACACCGGCCGACCCGACCGCCACACCGACCGACCGCAACACGTCCCGCCGCCCGAAACTGGATCTGTCTCCCATGCGGTACCGTTGCAGACAAAAGAAGTTAATTGGTTTGTAAAGTAGCTCACACTACGGCCGTGACAGTTATTACCGAGACTATCCCGGGTTCGCCGGTTCCGAAGCCGGCCAACCCTTAGAACGTCCTCTCGACACTGTGGTTCAGGAACCGCCGGAGATACTCTCCACGGGTGTACGTGTAGTTACTCTCGTCGCGGTCGGCGCGGGTGACCGTCCCGTCGGTGTCCGTCTCGGCGCCCGCCGGCCCGAACCCTCGGAGGTCGTCCGGCAGGTCCATGCGGCCACCGTCCGTCGCGGCGGTGTCGTCGCCGTGACCCTCTTCGTGGCCGAGGTTGGTCCGGAACAACAACACCGAGGCGGCCAACAACGCCGCTCCGAGCAGTCCGTGGCACACCGGCTCCGGGATGACGAACGACAACAACGCGCCGCCGCCGACGAACGGAACGCCCCCGGCGACGAGCGACACGGCCAGCCGGCGGTCGACGAGCCCGTACTGGACGAACGCTACCGCGGAACTCGACAGCCTGAACGCCTCGCTGATCAGTCCGACCTTCACCAGTGTCTCCGGGGTGAGTGGCTCTGCACCCAACGGGAACACGAAGATCAGGAACGGGAAGAACAACGCCCACCGGCCGATCCCGACCGTGTTGGTGGTCGTCACACCCAATAAGACACACGGGAACAGCCACCAGAACCCCAGCCAGCAGCCGGCCCCGGAGCCGGTCGTCGTCGCGAACCCCACCGGCGACGAACACAGCCGGCGCGACGAACACGGGCAACCGTTGCTGTCGGAGGAACCTCCGCTGCGGGCGTGACGTGTTCACGCCCACTCGCCCGACACTCGCGTCTCGGTCGGCAACCGCGCCGCGTCTCCGCTCGTGGCGACTGTCGACATTCAGTGGCCACCTCCTGGCGCCGAGTGTGCCCACCTCGGTGTCGTGTGTGGGTAGCAGCTACGCTCTCGGGACAAAAAGAATCACAGTGGACCGCTCCGGGTTTCTCGACTGAAAACCGTTGATACCGGCGGCCGACCGCCGTCGATCCCGAACGGTTCTTGAGCCTCCCCGGAGTACAGAGCGACATGTCAGACCCTCGGATCGTGGTGATCGACAACCACGGGCAGTTCACACATCTGGAGAAACGCGCCCTACGGGACGCCGGCGTCGACACCGCGATTGTCGACAACGAGACCCCACCCGACGAGGTTGATGCCGACGGGGTCGTTCTCTCGGGCGGGCCGTCGATGGACCGCACCGGCCGTGCCGCGGAGTATCTCGACGCCGATGTCCCGGTGCTCGGAATCTGTCTCGGGATGCAGTTGATGGCCGACGAACTCGGTGGGCGCGTCGAGAGCGGTGACTACGGCGGCTACGCCGACGTGACCGTCGAGGTGACCGACGACGACGACCCACTGATCGGCTCGCTGGCCCCCGAGACCCGAACGTGGGCGTCACACGCCGACGAGGTCACGGCGCTCCCGGCGGGGTTCACCCGCACCGCCACCAGCGAGGTGTGTGGCGTCGAGGCGATGAGCGATCCCGACCGAGGGTTGTTCGGTGTCCAATGGCACCCCGAGGTGGCCCACACGGAACGCGGCGAGGCGGTGTTCCAGAACTTCCTCGACATCTGCCGCGCTTGAGCCCGCACACGCTGTCGCCGTCGACACCGACGACCCGCCGATCACAGGCTACGACTACGGCGGCCGGACACCCGGTTGGATGTCGTCGAGAATGCCGAGCACGAACCACAGCAACGCGCCGCCGACGACCGCGCCGGCGACGGCCGCGACGAGCGCTTGGACCGGGGTCGCACCCGACTGGAACGCGACCAACCCACCTGAGGCGGCGACCAGCCCGACGAACCCGACCTTCATCCGGCTCCGAGCGGTGTCGCGTTCCGCTTTGGTCGTCGAGGGTCCGACCATCACTCCTCCGTCGGGCCGGCGACGGAGACGTGCATCCCCGCGAACTTCCAGACCACGTCCTCACCAGCGGCCGTCGCGTCGGCGCTGTCGACCCCGGAGTCGTCCGTCCGGGTGAGTGTGCCGCTCCAGCGCGTGTCGTAGGCGTGGGTCTCGAAGTCGTCGGTGTCGTACCACTCCATCCGCACCCGATCCGAGACGGCGGCGTGGTCGCCGCGGTCGACAATCTGGAGTGCGTCACTCTCGACGGTCCACTCGCGGGTGCGTGCCGTCTGTGAGCCCAGCCCATCCGCGATGGCCGCGTAGCCGTCGAGCCGTTCACCGATCCCGTATTTGACTGCGGCGGGCGACTCCAGAAAGAACGCCGCGAGCGACTCCCCCTCACGCAGTGCGTCGTAGTACGCCCGCACTGTCGACTCCGGTGTCATACCGCTCTGTTCGTCCCCCAGCCTCCTAATGTGTGCCGCTCCCGCCGGTCACCATCCGAGACGGCTCACCGAGACGCGAACCGGCTGTCGACCCCCGAGAACGAGGCGTCTGGAGCCGAAAGCCGAAAGCCGACGGCTCGCCTCCGTCTGCACGTGAGCTACACCGTCACCTACTACTGTCCCCGTTGTGGCACGCTCGCGTCGTTGGAACGCGAGGGGTATCTCGACGACAAGTCCGTCACCCCGTACCCGTTGGAGGGGTGGACGTACGCCGCTCCTGACGAGTCGTTCGACGACGCCGACGGCGTCCGGTTCGTCTGTGGCGACCCCCGCCCGGGACTCACGTGGGAGACGCCGCCGACACCCGACGACGGGACCGAGACGACGCCGAGCGACGACCGGACCGAGACGACGCCGGCGGCCCCAGACCACGACCCTGCGGAGACGGACGACGGCGACGAGCCGCCGGGGTGTGGTGAGCCGTTCTACCTCTCGTTCATCCGGTTCGAGGGAGGCGAAGAGGTTGACCCGCGCAGTCCCAGCGAACAGGTCGAACTCGTCGACGACGAGAGCCCGTCCGGGCCCGGCGGCCCACGCGGTCCCGGCGGTCCGGACGCCGGGGGGTTCTGGGGGTAGCCGCCGGCCTCGGTCTCGCTGGGGGCGACCGACAACCCCGGCGTGACGGTGTTCACTGACCGTCCGTCCCTCGCCTTCCGACGGTGGAATTATACTGTTCAGGTGCGAACGACACTGCAGTGAGTGTCGAACTGGAGCGACGGACGGACGCGCCCGGCGAGGCAACCCACGAGGAGGTTGCGTGGGAGCTGAAAGAGCGTATCCGTCGCGAGGAGGGGGTACTCAAGCAACGACGGGGGTTCTTCTCGGACGCCTACCGCCGCGCGACCACGCATCTGTTGTTCGAGCGCGGCTCCGACGACCGCCGGGAGCGTGAGGACGGCTCCACGCCTGGAACGCTGGTCGGCTTCGTCTCCACCCGCCGGGACGGCTACATCCTGTTTCTGGCGGTCAGTCCCGAGGCGCGTGGCCGGGGGTACGGCCGCCGACTCGTCGCCGAGGTGGCCGACGACCACCGCACCGTCACCTGTCACGCCCGAGCGACCAACGAGGCCGCGCTCGCCTTCTACGAACGGCTCGGCTTCGATGTCGAACGGCGCATCACCGGCTACTACGAGGACGGCGGTGACGCGCTCTATCTCAAGCTCGGCGAGTCGGAGAGTCTCACGGAACGACTGTCGAACCTGTTGCGGTGACCGACCCCGAACGGCAGATGTTTCACTCCGCACCTTCCAGTTCCGGTGCGCGCCTTTAGTCCCCGTCCGAGTACACCCACACGGGTGCGATGACCGCACGGCGAACCCGGGCGCGCGACAACGGCTTCTCGCCGGCCGTGACGGCGAGCGCCCGGCACGAGGGTTAGCCGGCCGACCAGGGCACGCCGCCGGGAGTGACGCCGGTCGTTAGTGTTCCGGGCGACACCCTTCGAAGACGGTGCGAACGCAGTTCTGTGCCCGTTCTACCCGACAGTGGTTACTTCGAGTCTGCGCGTGCCGCCCCGGTACTCTCTCGTTCGCGTCTGCTGTCGTGGTGCTATCCGACCTTTTTCACTCCTCGGGGTGGCCTCCCTCCGGTCGGCCACCCGAGGAAAAAACGTCGATGAAAAAGCGCTCGCTCGGGCCTACGGCCCTCGCTCGCGTCTGCTGTCGTGGTGCTGGACCGCAACCGCCCCGCTCCGCTCCGCGACCGCCCCGCAACCGCTCCGCTTCGCCCCGCAACCGCCTCACCCCGCGGCCACTTCACCCTGCAACCACCCCGCCCTGCACTCTCGAAGTTGTTGGGTGTCGTCTGCGTGGTCGGAAGCGTCGTCACTCGACGGCGTCGAGAACCGCAGAAGTGGTGGAGAGCCGCGCCGCGAACGCCGTCTAGTTCAGCGTCGCCTCGGAGACGAGGGTGTCGTCTTCGAGGTAGTGTTCGAGGTGGTGGGCGTGGTCCTCGACGGTCAGCAGGTGTTGCCGGAGGAGTTCGGCGGTCGCGTGGTCACCTAGCCCCTGCGCGAGTTCGACGTGATCGCGCATCTGCTCGATGATCTCGCCGTAGATCTCCATGTCGTTGGCCAACGACGTGCGGATGTCGTACACGTCGTCACCCTCCGGTTCGACGGGGGCGCGCTCCTCCAACTGTGCGCCACGGGCCAACGGGACGCCACCCAGCGCCTGGGCGCGCTCTGCGAGTTCGTCTGCGGCCTCCTCTGCGTCCTCGGCGGCCTCGCCGAGATACTCGTGGATGTCGTTGAACTCCGCACCCTCGACGTTCCAGTGATGCTTCTTCAGCTGGAAGTACAGCACGTACGTCGCCGCGAGGTCGCTGTTGAGCGCCTCCACGAGCTGTTCGGTCTTCTCCTGGTTGAGCCGGAGCGCGTCGCTCGCCTCGACACTGTCGACTGCGTCTCGGACGGTCCGTTGTGTGCTCATTGCATCTCCACGTACGGGCGCCACCCGTTTAGTTCCGGCGGTGGTCGTCGCTTGCTGGTAGTTTTCGGATTAGATTTGGATGCATAGAGAGTGGTGAGTGAACGTGACACACACCCCGTCAGAGGGGGTGTCTCGATTCGTTTCCCGCCTCCGTCGCGGACTCGTCGGACGACACACACGTATTGAAGTGGCCGCGGCCCGTGTTCGCCTGTAATGGATCGAACGGCGACTCGCTGGGCTGGTGGTCGGCTGTGACGAAGGAGTACATCGAGGTTCGCGGCGCAGAAGAACACAACCTGAAAGACCTAGACGTGGAGATTCCCCGCGAGGAGTTCACCGTCGTCACCGGTCTCTCGGGGTCGGGGAAGTCGTCGCTGGCGTTCGAGACGATCTACGCCGAGGGCCAACGCCGGTACATCGAGTCGTTGTCGGCGTACGCCCGGAACTTCCTCGGGCAGATGGACAAACCGCAAGTCGAGAGCGTCGAGGGGCTCTCGCCGGCGATCTCCATCGACCAGAAGAACGCCGCCAACAACCCACGGTCGACGGTCGGCACGGTCACCGAACTCCACGACTACCTCCGGCTCCTGTTTGCGCGTGTCGGCACCCCACACTGCCCGGAGTGTGGCCGTGAGGTGGGTGAACAGAGCGCCCAACAGATGGTCCGCCGGTTGTTGGCACTCCCCGAGGGAACCCGCGCGGAGGTCGCCGCGCCGGTCGTCCGCGACCAGAAGGGCGCCTTCGAGGATCTGTTCGAGGAACTCGCCGGCGAGGGGTACACACGTGTCGAGGTAGACGGGGACCGCTACGACCTCTCGCTGGAGACGCCGGAGTTGGACGACAACTACGACCACACGATCGACGTGATCGTCGACCGTGTGAAGCTGCGCGGCGAGGACCGCTCGCGCATCACCGACTCGGTCGAAACCGCCCTAGACGAGTCTGACGGACTGCTGAAGGTGATCCTCCCGGAGCCGCCGGAGGCGGTGACCGACGGCGACCTCGACGTGGGCACCCAGGCCCGGTCGACGGGTGATCTGGCGGACGACGCCGACGCGAACGGCGACGCGGCCGACCAGCGTGTGCTCGTGGAGTTCTCCGAGAAGCTGGCCTGCACGAACTGCGGGATCGACTTCTCGCCCGTCGAGACCCGATCCTTCTCGTTCAACTCCCCGTACGGCGCCTGTCCGGAGTGTGAGGGGATCGGCTCCACAAAGGAGGTCGACCCGGAGTTGGTGCTTGCGGACCCCTCGAAGCCGTTGAAGAACGCCTTCGAGCCGTGGAGCTACAACCGCTCGTACTACCGCACCCGGATCGACAACGTCGCCGACCACTTCGGGGTCGACGTGGAGACGCCCTTCGCGGAACTGGACGACGACGTACAGGAACAGTTCCTCTGGGGGACAGACGAACAGGTCGTGTTCACCCGGCAGACGAAAGACGGCGTTCGCCGGAAGACCAAGCAGTTCGAGGGAGTCGTCCCGAACTTGGAGCGGCGACACGTCGAGACGGACTCCGACAACACCCGTGAACACATCGAGGAGTACATGGCCGTCACCACCTGCCCGGCGTGTGACGGCACCCGGCTCAAGCCACAGTCGCGACACGTCCTCGTCGACGACACCTCGATCACCGCGGTCAACCGGATGTCCATCGGCGACGCACTCGACCGTTTCGAGGGGATGGAAGACCGGCTGACCGAACGGGAACGCACCATCGCCGCGGAGATTCTCAAGGAGATCCGTGCCCGGCTCGGGTTCATGGCGGAGGTTGGGCTGGAGTATCTCACGCTCGACCGGGAGGCGTCGACGCTGTCGGGCGGGGAGAGCCAACGCATCCGGCTGGCGACACAGGTCGGCTCGGGTCTCGTCGGCGTGTTGTACGTTCTCGACGAGCCGTCGATCGGGCTCCACCAACGGGACAACGATCGCCTGCTCGACACGTTGGAAGGGTTGCGCGATCTGGGCAACACGTTGCTCGTCGTCGAACACGACGAGGAGACGATGCGGCGGGCGGACAACATCGTCGACATGGGGCCCGGCCCCGGGAAACGCGGCGGCGAGGTGGTCGCACAGGGGGGGTTCGACGATATCGTCGCCGCCGACGAGTCGGTGACGGGCGACTATCTCGCGGGCCGCGAGGCGATTCCCGTTCCCGACGAGCGCCGTGACTCCGAGGGTGAACTCGTGATCCGCAACGCCCGCCAACACAACCTCTCGGGGTTGGACGTGCCGATCCCGGTCGGCCAGTTCACCGCGATCACGGGTGTCTCCGGCTCGGGGAAGTCGACGCTGATGCACGACGTGTTGTACAAGGGGCTCGCCCGCGAGATGAACGACAACACGGAGGTCGACCCCGGCGCCCACGACCGGATCGAGGGGGTCGACCAGGTCGAGAACGTCCGGCTGATCGACCAGTCACCGATCGGCCGGACGCCGCGGTCGAACCCCGCCACCTACACGGGTGTGTTCGACCACATCCGGGAGCTGTTCGCGGAGACGGAGCTGGCGAAACAACGCGGCTACGAGAAAGGGCGGTTCTCGTTCAACGTGAAGGGTGGCCGGTGTGAGGAGTGTGGCGGACAGGGCACCGTCAAGATCGAGATGAACTTCCTGTCGGACGTGTACGTCCCCTGTGAGGAGTGTGACGGCGCGCGGTACAACGACGAGACGTTGGACGTGACCTACAAGAACGCGACCATCTCGGACGTACTCGACATGTCCGTCGCGGAGGCCAGCGACTTCTTCGACAGCCACTCAGCGCTCTCCCGGCGGCTGGAGCTGTTGGAGGATGTCGGCCTCGGCTACATGCAGTTGGGCCAGCCGTCGACCACCCTCTCGGGTGGGGAGGCCCAACGGGTCAAGCTCGCGGAGGAACTCGGCAAACGCCACGGTGGGGAGACACTCTACCTGCTCGACGAGCCCACCACGGGACTCCACAAGGCGGACGAACGGAAGCTGGTGGAGGTGCTCCACCGGCTCACCGACAAGGGGAACACGGTCGTCGTGATCGAACACGAACTGGATCTGGTGAAAAACGCCGACAACGTCGTGGATCTGGGGCCGGAGGGCGGCGAGGACGGCGGCAACCTCGTCGCGACCGGCACCCCCGAAGCGGTCGCGCGCGACGACGACTCACACACCGGGCGGTATCTCCGTGATCTGTTGCCCGACGTGGAGCGAGAGGGGCCGCGGTCGGATCGGCGACAGCCCGCGAAAGACGGTGAGAGCGAACGGACCGAAAGCGACGACGAAGGAGACGACGAGGCGGAGGCGGCGGCCGCGTCCGACGACTGACACGACCGCCTGATCATCGTTCTCTCCATTCAAGACCCGCCGAGTGATTTTTTATCTGTCGCCCTCACGCCGTCACACGTGTCGGGGACAGACGAGTACGACCTGCTCGAAACGGCCAGAGAGACGATCAACCTGTTCGGCGGGCTGGTCGTGTCGCTCATCGCCGGCTCGTCGGTGGTCGTGAACGGGTGGCTACTGGTCTCCGGGACACGCGACCCGTTGCCGGCGGCGGTCGTCGTCTTCCTCTCGCTCGCGTTGTTGACAGTCGGTCTCGTGGCGATTCCCGACGTTCGCGGCTGGCTGTCGGATCGGACGACGAACGGCGGAACGGGACGGACACGAACCGTCGATCACCGCGTCGTCGAGTCACCGGCCGAGCCGTGTGTGGTCTGTGGCGACCGAATCGACCGCGGCGTGGAGACGCGCCGGCGGCGTGATCTCGCCGTCGCCGGGCAGTCACTCTACCGGACGGCCGACGACCGGACGCACTACTGTCGGGGCTGTTGGACCGACGAACACGGACGTGCGGAAGACGAACTCGGTGTCGAGCGGTCGGGAGCCAGCGAGCCGGCCGAGACGGCGAACGAGGACGAGCCGGAGACGACAACCGCGTCGGACGGCTGAACACCCTGATCAGTTCGTTACTTACCTAAGCGCGTCGACATCCCGTCGCAACTCGGATGCGTCGTCGTTCGACAGCACGCCGCGTTCGTTCGCTGCTCGCAGTATCTCGGTGATCGACAACACTGCCCATCCCGACTTCACCCCCCAGCCGCACGCCCACCACGCCGCCGGACACGGTCGACGAGCCGCGCCAGTCCGGCGGGGCCGACGAGACAGACCACTCCGCCGGCGGCACCGACGGCCTGCGGGAGCCCGTACAACAGCCCGTCCCAGACGATGCCCCCGCCGAGCACGAACAACGCCACGCCGACGAGAGTCGCCGCCGGCCACGCGGCCACCACCCGACCGAACGGCACCGCCCCCACCGCACCGACCGCCAACGGCCCAACCCAGACGGCGAGGCCGGCGGCGAGCACGCCGGCACCGACCACCGGCGCGTCACCCGGGTCGGCGAACGCGGCGGTGGCGACG
>JAHENP010000108.1 GCA_018609965.1 Haloferacaceae archaeon | reverse complement strand
GTCCCGTCCTGGTCGCCCAACGGGAACGTCCCCGTGTAGGCGCCGTCAGTTAACGAGGTGTCGACGGTCTCGGTCGACCCGTTCGCCAGGTCGACTGTCACCGTTGGCGCCGACGGGAGTGACTCGTCGCTCGTGACGTTCACCCGTCCCTGCGTTGCCGACTCCGCGATTACTGCCGCACCCAGCGTCGGCGCGGTGTCGTCGTAGACGACCGTGGTGCCGCTGTCGACGGTTGCGTCGTTCCCAACGCCGTCTGCTGCACGGACGAAGACGGTGTAGTTCCCGTTCGGCAGTCCGCTAGCCAAGGGCAGCGTGGCGTTGAACGTACCGCCCGAAACCGCCACAGTCTGCGTCTCGTTGAACTGCTGGTCCTGTGAGACGAGAACAACCTCGACATCCGAGACGCTCGCCGCGCCGCCGTCGGAGACGGTGCCGTTCACCACCAGGTCGTCGCTCCCGTTCAGGTACCGGGTGCCGTCGGTCGTCACCCCGCCGGCGACGGTGTCGACGCTCGCGGTCGGTGCGGTCGTGTCCACGTCCACCTGGACCGTCTGCCGGGTGACGTTGCCGACCCTGTCGGTCGCTGCGACGGTCAGATCGTACGTCCCGGTCGCCAACTGCGACCCGCCGGCGCTGTCGTCGACGCCGACAGTCGCCGTCCCGTCCGCGAGCCGGTCGGTCAGCTCTGTCTCCTCCAGGTCGGTCCCGCTCTGTGTGAGTGTGACGTTCGACGTGTTCAGCGTCGTGTCACTCGCGGTGACGTTCACCGTCGCGGCCGCGTCCGGGCCGACCACCGTCGGGGTCTCGACACTCACCACCGGGTCTGCCGTGTCGACGACGAACGTCCGCTGGGTCGCCGACAGCCGGTTGCCCAGCCGGTCGCGCAACGCGACCGTCACCGTGTGGGTACCGTCCGCGAGCGTCCCGCCGTCGACCGGCACCGTCACCGACTCGGTGTCCGCCGAGAGGTTGCCCGAGACCGGTTGGAACGCGCCGTCGTCGACCGCGACAACGGCCGTCTCGACACCCTCACTCGTGTTCGTCTGGTCGAACGTGAGCGTCGGCCGTGTGGTGGTGATCGCCTCGCCGTCCGCCGGCGCGGTCGGGTCGACGCTCGCGTCCGGGTTCGTCTGCCGTTGGACTGTCACAGCGACCGGCCGTGTCGTGTCCGTCTGGACGAGCCGCGTCCCGGGCTCGTCGAACCGGACGGTGGCACGCACCGTCTGCGTCTCGCCGGCACCGACCAACACGGTCCGTTCTGTCGTCCGGTCGCCCGCCTGGAACTGCACCGTCCGTTCGCCGGGTAGGTCACCGGTGTTGTCGACCGTCGCCGTCACCGTCAGCGGCTCGCTGGTGTTCACGACCGTGTCCGAAACCGACAGGGCGACGGACGTGTCCGCCGGCGAGGCGACCTGGACCGTCCGCGGCCGGAGTTCGTTCACCCCAATCTCGTACGTTCCGGGCGCCAACGACCGGTCGAACGTCACCTGCGTCGTGTCGTCGCTGCCGACTGTCACCGTCCGCTCGGCGACGACCGCGCCGTCTACACGCAAGGCGACGCTCCGCTCGACCGTCGTCGCGCCGTTGTTGCTCGCAGTCGCCGTCACGGTCAGCTGGCCGTCCGGCGGCACCTGCCCGGCGACGAACCCGGACAACGCGAAGTCGTACGACACGTCCGCGCGCTGGCGCACGGTGACTGTCCGTGTCGTCTCGTTCCGGTTGCCCGCCGGGTCCGTGATGTTCAGCGTCACCTCGTACGTCCCGGGTGCCGTCGGCGTGAACGCCGCCACCGGCCGCCGGAACGTCCGTTCCCCGTCCGGCCCGCTGACGGTGACCCGCCCGTCGGCGATCCCGACATTGTCGTTGGAGGCCGTCCCGTTCAGCCTGACGGCCTGCCCGACGAGCACGTTCGACCGGTTCAACGCCAGCTTGGCTGTCGGCGGCTGGCTCTCCGTCGGCAGCGTCAGCGTCACCGTCTTGTCCTCGTCGACGGTGACGTTCCTGACGACGCTCGCGTCACCGAACCGGGTTCTGTCGCCACGGGGTGTGACCCTGATCGCCACCTCCCCCGCGAGTTCGATCCCGGGCTCGCCTGCCGGGGTGACGACCGCGCCGTCTTCGAGCTCGCGGAACTGGTAGCCGACGCCGATCCCGTCGTCGACCGAGCCGTTGTGTCTCGGCGCGACGGAGACGTTCACCTCCCTGTCGCCGACCGGCACCCCGTCGTCGTCGACGACCTGGATCTGGAGGCGGTTCGCCGCCGGCAGCGTCTCCGTCACGTCCACCGAGCCGTCCAGTGTGTACTGACCGGCCCCGAGGGTGGCGAGGTCCGGCACGCCGTCACGGGGGAACTGTGGCCCGCCGTCCGAGACGCTCTGGAAGAACGTCGCGTCGACCGTCAGCCCCGGCGCGGCCGCGATTTCAAAGCGGCCGTCGTCACCGACCGACGCGATGCCGGAGGCCCCCGAGCCCGGGCGGGCGAACACGACCGCTCCGCCGGCCGCGGGCGACCCGTCTGGTGTCGTCACCGTCCCGGAGAGCCGCACGCCGCCGACCGCGAGCCGACCAGACACTCGACTGGAGAACCCGAACCGGCCGTCCGACAGCCCGACCGCGACGTCGTAGCCGTACGATCCGTTGGCGACCGTCTCACCGGAGACGGTGGCGGTGAAGCTGTCTGTCGCCGAGTCGTACGTCAACTCGACCGTCGCCCGCTCGGGCGACTCGAACGGCTCGCCGTCGAACAGTCGCAGCGTCGGCGTCGCCGACGCCGGCAGCGACGACTGTGGCACCGACAGCGTCACCTGCCCGCCCGTCCGGGTCGCCGACGGCTTCCCGCGGTAGTCGAACACGAGACTCCGGGCGTCCGTCCGGGCGAGCACTTCGCCCGTGTCGGCGTCACGCAGTCGCAACGAGTAGTTTGCGACGCCGCGCTCGTCCGGGATCGACCCCGACACCACCGTCAGCGGAGCGGTCAGCCGTTCCCCACGGAACGTCTGGACCACCGGGTCCACGCGGGCGCTCCCGTCCGGCCGGTGGAGTTCCAACGCGAACCGGTCGCCACCCTCGACTGTGAGCCCGCCCGCCGGCGCCAGCCTGGCGACCTGCTGTCCGTTCCGGACCACGTCGATCCGGTAGCGGCTCCCGTTGTCGAACGCGAACTGTCGGGACGGCCTGGCCGTCAGGCGGCTCGACAGCCGCGGCGGCCGGTCACCGTCGCCGACCGTGCCCGCTTCTGTCGGCGCCCCCAACGAGAACGGCAGTTCGCCGACTTGGAGTGAGCCGGCGAACGTGCTGTCGACAGTGAGCCTGGTCCTCGGGAACTCGAACGACAGCCGGTAGGCGTGTGCCCCTTCCGCGAGGCCGCCGACATCCGTCTGGAGACGGAACGTGTCCGTCGTCGGGTCGTATTCGAGCGGGCGGTCGACTGCGACCTGATCACCCGCCGTTCCCTCGAACACGGTCACCCCGACCGGCGTATCCGTCGGGAGCCCGCTCCGGGGTGCCGACAACACGACGCTGCCGTCCGACTGCACTGTCGCGTTCAGCTCCCCGGTGTAGTCGAACACGACCGTCGTCCGGTTCGTCCGAGCGAGTTCGTTCCCGGTGTCTGTGTCGTCCAGTCTCAGCGAGTAGCCCGCCGTCGTCGCGCCCGGCGCCGACTCGTTCGGGATCGACCCCGACACCACCGTCACGGGAACCGTCACGCGGTCGTCGCGGGTCACACTCACGACCGGACTGTCCGCCGGACTGCCGTCCAGCTCGTGGAGTTCGAAGTTCAACCGCTCGCCCGCCTCGACGCGCAACTGTCCGTCCACGCGGAGCGTCGCCTGCGGTGTGCCCTCACGGTAGATGTCGACGGTGAAGTTGTTCCCCGCGTCGAACGCCAACGGCGTGTCCGACACCACCGTCAGCCGGGTCGCGAGCCGTTGTGGCTCGCCGGCACCGAACTGGGCCGGCTCTCTGGGGTGTTGGACTGTCGGCGTCTCGCCGCTCGTCTCGTTGTCGCCCGTCTCGTTGCCGGCGTACGTCACCGCTGCCGTCCCCTCGGAGTAGGTGACGGGGAACGAGACGACCGCGCCGCCGCCTGCGGTCTGGTTCACGGTGACGTTCTGGCGTTGTCCGTCGAACAACCCGACGAGCCCGTCGGGCTGGACCCCCCACGCCGACAGCAGTGACGCCGGCAGTCGCGCCTCAAAGAACCCTTCGTTGACCGTCTGGCCGTCCGTCTCGAAGTGGGGTGCCGACACGGTGGTCTCGATCCGGTCGGTGCTGTCCGGCACCGAGACGTAGCTGAGCGGGCTGAACCCCTGTGCGTCCGTCGTCGTCAGCGTTCCGTTCGTCCGTTGGCGGAACTCCGCGGGCGCCCCGCTCAGGTCGTCGACCGCGAACGTGATCGTCTGTTGTTGCCCGGTCGTGGCGACCACGCTCCCGTTCCACGTCTCTGGGGAGTTCCCGGTCGTGTCGAAGTAGGAGAACACCGCCGCGGGCTGGCCGGTGACCGTCACCTGCCACCTGTCTGGTCCGAGCTTCGTCCGGCTCCAGGTGGCGTTGCGGGCCGACCCGATCGCGGTCCGGGGGACGAACCGCTCGACGGTCGCGGTCACCTGGAGCCGCGTGGAGTCGTCTGCACCCAGCCCGGCCAGTTCGTAGTCGGGGCCGGTGTCGCGGTCGGTCGTGTCCGCGGTGGCGTTCTTGAGCTGGAGTTGGAGCAGTCCGGCAGAGAAGAACGCGTCGACGGTCACGTTCGACAGCGCCGGCCGTGTCCCGCCGACGTGTGTGACACCGCTGGACACCACGAGCGGCCCGTCGGTAGCCGTCAGCGTTCGGCTCGTCGTGTTCGTCGCGCCCGTGTCGTCCGTGACGGTCAGCGTCACGCTGTAGCTCTCGTTCGTCGACGGGGTGAACGTCGGGTTCGACCCGGTGAGGGTGATCGTCCCCGCCGGACCGTCGACCGTCCAGTCGTACGAGACGATCGACCCGTCGGGGTCGAACGACGGACGCCCGTCGAGCGTAACGGTCTCACCGACGGTCGCCTCGCTCGGGAGGAACACGCCGACCTGCGGCGGGACGTTGGCCGTCGACCCGTCGGTGAACGCCGCCGTGTCCGTCGCCAACTGCGTCGCGTTCCCGGTGTCAACCAGCTCTGCCCGCAGCGTGAGATTCCCGGAGAGTGTGCCACCCGGCACCGGGTATGCGAGATCGTCGCTGACAGCGGTCAGTGAGTTGTTCAGCGCGACGACCGTCCCGTTGCCGTTCGTCGCGTTGACGATCCGGAGTGACAGATCCGACGCGGCGACCCCGCTCGCACCGTACCCGACGCTGATCGACGTGGTGGTCGTCGGATCGTACGTCTGGCCGGCGATCCCTACCGACCCGGTCGGCGTGGTGGCCGACCCGTCGGTGAACGTCGCCGTGTCCGTCGCCAACTGCGTCGCGTTCCCGGTGTCGATCAGCTCTGTCCGCAGCGTGAGATTTCCGGAGAGTGTGCCAGCCGGCACCGGGTAGGCGAGGTCGTCACTGACAGCGGTCAGTGAGTTGTTCAGCGCGACGACCGTCCCGTTGCCGTTCGTCGCGTTAACGATCTGGAGTGACAGGTCCGACGCGGCGACCCCGTTCGCGTCGTAGCTGGTGTTGATCAGCGTGCGCGTGGTCGGATCGTACGTCTGGTCAGAGATCCCCACCGATCCTGTCGGCGACGGGTCGCTCGGTGTGTCGGTCAGTGTCGGCGTCGCTGGATCGGTCGGTGTATCAGTCGGCGTGTCGGTCGGCGTCGGTGTACCAGTCGGCGTGTCGGTCGGCGTCGGTGTACCAGTCGGCGTGTCGGTCGGCGTCGGTGTACCAGTCGGCGTGTCGGTCGGCGTCGGTGTATCAGTCGGTGTGTCGGTCGGCGTCGGCGTTGGTGTACCAGTCGGTGTCGACGTGTCGACCGTGAACGCCGTCGTGTTCTGCGCGACGGTCGTGTTGGCCGTGGTGTCGACGAGCGACACCGTGCCGTCGAAGTCAGAGTCGACCGTCCCGGCCGAGACGGTGAGTGAGGTCGTCCCGTCCTGCTGACTCAGCGGGCCGGTGCCCGTCAGCACCGCGCCCGTCTCGTTCGACAGGAGGACCGTGAAGTTAGACGGTGTGTCACCGTCCCCGATGTCGTACCCGACGCCGACCGTCGAGTCCTGGTCTGCGTCGACTGTCGTTCCACCCGTCACGACGACGCTCGCGTTGCCCGCTGTGTTCGCCGCGGCTGCTGTCGCCAACCCCCCACCGATCGGTTGGACGAACGCCGCGAACACGACAAGACAGGCTAACGTCACCGCACGTAGCTTCTCCCCAGTTGTGTGCCCCATAGATGGGTCGATGTGTCTTGCACTGTCTCTTATAATTATCGTCCGTCGTGATAGTCGTTCAAATAGTAAATAGCTCTGACATAAACGAACGTTCAGCCGAATCGGCGATCGGCTCCGGCGCGTTCAAGAGGCTCGGCGGCCAACAATTGAGTGTGAGTACACACGCGTACGCGCCGGTCGACCGGCACCTCGACGACGCCGACGCCGCCGTCGACTCCGGCGACCAGAAGATCGAGTGGGCCCGCCAACATATGCCGATTCTCGCCGCGTTGCGCGAGCAGTTCCGCGAGTCGGAGCCGTTCGCGGGCG
>JAHENP010000107.1 GCA_018609965.1 Haloferacaceae archaeon | reverse complement strand
GCTTCCGCGAGAATCTCGTAGTGCTCTCGGACGTGCGCGCCGTCGATCACGAACTGCGTGCCGACGCCGCCGTCCGCGGGCGCGGCCGCGAGCAGGGTGTCGACGCCGCAACTGACCCCGATCGGCGTCGGCTGGTCGCCGGTTGCCCCGTCTGCGGGGGCCGCTGGCGGCTCCGAGGCACCGCTCATCGCGTCACCTCGGGAGAAACCGCAGGCTGGTCGTCGACCGACTCGGCTGTCGTGGCGGAAATTTGAATACCGCCGACTGTGTGTTCGGGCATGCTTCGTCCTTGGCGAAGCGCGGTCGGGCGTGCTCCTACACGCCCGGCCATTTTCGTGGCCGTCCCGCGCTCCGTGGCGGCAACTACCACGTTCGAGTTACTTCAATCTTTACCACGGGTGGCGGGTTGATACTCGTCGTGTCGTGGTGGGACTGTCGCTCAGTGGCGTACACGACGCAGAACAACACACGCTCTCGGCCGAACTTCTTCCTGTGACGGTGTGTGGACTGACGACTAGCCTCTCAGTCCGTTCGCCGTTTCCGCTTCTCCTTGTTCACCTGCCGTCGCTCTCGCACCCGTTGTGCCTTCTCGTCGGACCACATCCCGAACCCGGCGGACAACTCCCGGTCGTCGCTCAGGAGTCGCTCTACAACGTCGTTGTCGCTCTCTCCTTCTCGCCGCCGTCGGTCGAGTTCCGACTTGACCGCTTCGGTGACACGAATCTGTTCGTCTGCGGGAGCCATCGTTGTCAGTCTCTGTGTCGATTCGACTTGTCTGTTGCCCACGCGACCAAGACCAGAGACAACTGCTCAGTTATTCGAAGACCCGGACTGTTCGACTGCTCCCCAGTCGCTGCGGCGAGATACATCCCGATAGCGCCTCCGACTCTCCTCACCCGCCCTGCTGGAGTCGCTCGCGCCCGGCGACGGGGAGACGCCCCTCTAGACTGTCCTCGCTGCTCACGCCTCACGGTACAACGGTATCGCTCAACTATTTCCGTGGTCGAGTAACTGTGACAATAGAGAATATCCCGTTCACCAGTCGACCGTGCTGTACTGAGATCTGACAAACTTCTGTCAGGAAAGGCAAGAACCGTCGACAGTGTGAGTCCTATGGAGCACACTCCATAGCCTTATTACCACGGAGGCAGTAGTTGGGGTGGACGGATGGCGTCCTACACGACAGTCGCAGACTGGCAGGACGTGCAGGCTGGGTACGTCGCCGACGTGACAATTCGAGACACGGAGGCGGAGGCGTACCCCTGCGGGTGGGACTACGCACTCCACATAGGGGAGGTCGGTGGTGAGACCATCCTCCGGTACGACAACGCACACGAACAAACGAAAGGACACGAACGACACGGGCCAGAGGGGGTCGAGACAGTCGACTTCCCAGGAATGTTGACGCTGTACGATCAGTTCATTCGGGAAGCGGAGGAGCTGACGCCCATCTCGTGGATGTGGCCAGTATAAGACGTTCAAAACTACAGAATTAAAAAACACATGCCAACACTCACAGTCACCGTCGGCGACCGTGACCGACTCGATCGAGAGACACGCAACCGAATCGAGGCCGCACAGGAGGGTGCAGAGCTCGACGACACACAGCCGGTGTTGAACGTCGACTCGTACGCCGAACTGAGTCGGTTGCTGAGCCCGAAGAACCTCGAACTGCTGGAGACGATCGCCGCCGAGAGCCCACCGAGCATCAGCGCCGCCGCTGCGGCTGTCGAGCGCGACTACAAGCAGGTACACCGGAATCTGACCGAGTTGGCGGACGCGGGTGTCGTCGAGTTCGACGACTCCGAATCAGGACAGGGACGACGACCGGTGCTCGCCTACGACGGGTTGGAGATCGACATCCCCTTTGATCACACGGACGGGCGTGTCGACACCGCCACTCCCTGAGCGCCGACAGTTCGACTTCGACCAGAGGGGTGCCCTCCGAGTTCCCTGTTCCGCCACCACCCAGCCGACGGAGTTACGACGCCACACACAGACAGTCGGGTATGAACGACCACACCCGGACGAACGCCGTCGCGCCGCCGCGGTCCGGGGACCCGACAGGCTGGCGGGCGGACAGAGCCGCCTCAAACGGCTGGGAACACGGCACGCTCAGGCGGGCGACGGTCCACGGCGTCCGGCTGTACAACGCCGGCGAGTTCCACGAGTCACACGACTGCTTCGAAGACGAGTGGTACAACTACGGCCGCGGGACGCCAGAGAGCGCGTTTCTCCACGGGATGGTCCAGGTCGCGGCGGGCGCGTACAAGCACTTCGACTTCAAGGACGACGCCGGGATGCGGTCGTTGTTCGACACCGCGCTGGGCTACCTGACCGGGTTGCCCCGGGACTACTACGGGGTCGACGTAGACGACGTGCGCCGGACGGTCGAAGCAGCGTTGTCGGACCCGACCGTGTTAGCGGGCTGGCAAATCGAACTCGACGGCGGGGAGCCGACCGCGAGTGAACGGGACTTCGCGTACGCCGAGGCGTTGGAACACTGACGGAGGCCAGGAGATCGGCAGTCAGTCGTCCGCCGGAGTGTCGGCCGACCTGCCAGTCGGAGTCGGGGGATAGACACGCCTTTTTGGACGGGGACCGACCGTCCGTCCATGACAGACGAGTACGACCCCGAGGCGATCGAGTCGCGCTGGCGACAACGGTGGGCCGAGACGGGCGCCTACCGACCGGAGCCAGACGGTGACGACGCCACGTTCGTCACAGTTCCGTACCCGTACCCCAGCGGCGGGATGCACATCGGCCACTGCCGAACCTACACGGTGCCGGACGTGTACGCCCGGTACAGACGCCAACAGGGCGACAACGTGTTGTACCCGATGGCGTGGCACGTCACCGGCACGCCCATCGTCGGCGCGGTCGAACGGCTGGAGAAGGGCGAGGAAGATCAACTGTCCGTGTTGCAGGACACCTACGGCGTTCCCGACGACACCCTCGACGAGATGAAAACCCCGATGGGGTTCGCGAACCACTTTATCGAGGAACACTATAAGACCGGGATGGAACAACTAGGCCTATCCGTCGACTGGCGCCGGGAGTTCACCACCGAGGACGCCCGGTACTCCCAGTTCGTCACCTGGCAGTACGAGACCTTGGAGGAACGCGGGCTGTTGGAGCAGGGGCTCCACCCGGTGAAGTACTGCACGAACGAGCAACAACCCGTCACCACCCACGACATCTTAGAGGGTGAGGAGGCGGAGTTCCAGAAGTACACGCTGGTGCGGTTCGAGACCACTGTCGACGGCGAGACGACGGTCGCGCCGATGGCGACCCTGCGACCGGAGACGGTTCGCGGGGTGACGAACGCCTACGTCGATCCGCAGGCCACCTACGCCGTCGCGACCGTCGACGGCGAACGGTGGGTCGTGTCGGAGGCCGCGACGGAGAAGTTCCGCCTGCAGGAACGCGACGTGACAGTCGAGTCGACACTGTCGGGCGAGGAGCTGGTCGGCGCCGACGTGACGAACCCCGTGACAGGCGAGGCGGTGCCGATCCTGCCGGCGGGGTTCGTCGACGCCGACAACGCGACGGGTGTGGTGATGTCCGTGCCGGCACACTCCCCGGACGACTACGTCGCGTTGGCGGAGGCGAAGGCGGACGCACGGGAGTCGCCGGAGCGGTTCGCCGACTACGGGCTCGACCCCGAGCGCGTCGTTGGGATCGAGCCGGAGCCGATTCTGGATGTCGAGGGGTACGGCGACGTGCCCGCCCGGAGCGCAGTCGAGGCGGCCGGCATCGAGTCGAGTGACGACCCCGCACTGGAGGAAGTGACCGCCGACCTGTACAACGCGGAGTTCCACCAGGGCCGGCTCCACGAGTCGTACGGTGAGTTCGCCAACGGGCTGGTGGAGGAGGTTCGCGACGAGTTCAGACGCGAGGGGGTCGCGGCCGGTCGGTTCGACACGATGCAGGAGTTCTCCGAGGAGGTCGTCTGTCGGTGCGGCGGCGACGTGGAGGTGGCCAAACAGGAGACGTGGTTCCTGCGGTACAACGACGAGGAGTGGAAAGCGAAGACCAAGCGGGTGATCGAGGGGTTGGACGCGATCCCGGAGAACACCCGCGGCCAGTACACAGAGACGGTCGACTGGCTGAACGAGTGGCCCGCGATCCGCAACTACGGCCTGGGAACGCAACTCCCGTTCGATCCGGAGTTCGTCATCGAACCCCTGTCGGACTCGACGATCTATATGGCCTACTACACGGTCGCCCACCGGATTCAGGAGATCCCCGTCGACGCACTCGACCGGGAGTTCTTCGACGCGATGTTCTACGGCACCGACGCGGTGGACGTGCCGGCGGGCGTCGACACGGACGACCCCGAGGCCGTGTTGGCGGGTGAGGCTGCGGACGGCGCCACCGCGGCCGAGACGGCCGTCGCGGCCAGCCAGGCGAGTGGGAGTGGCGAGACCGAGGCGGGCGACGCGGACACCGGCCCGACTGACCGCGCCGCGAAGCTGGAGACCGCGTTGGCGCTGCGGGCGGAGTGGCAGTACTGGTACCCGGTCGACTACCGGTTCTCCGGCAACGACCTGATCGAGAACCACCTCACCTTCTTCCAGTACCACCACGCGGAGCTGTTCGACGAGTCCGCCTGGCCACAGGGGGTCGTCATCATGGGGATGGGACTGTTGGAGGGCCAGAAGATGTCCTCCTCGAAAGGGCACGTCGTCTTGCCGGGCGAGGCAGTGTCCGAGTACGGCGCCGACACGGTCCGATTCTTCCTGTTGAACGCGGCAGAACCGTGGGAGGACTACGACTGGCGCGACGACGCCGTCTCGTCGGTCAACGACCAACTGACCAACTTCTACGACCGAGCACTGGAGACAATCGAGACCGCCCGGGAGGCGGGTGTCGCCGGCGCGGACGCGGTCGCAGACGGGGGTGCGGTGTCGGACGCCGCCGACGTGGAACTGCCGGACAGCCCCGCGGCGCGGCTGGTCGACGACGACGTAGATCTGGAGCCGGTCGACGAGTGGCTGCTCTCCCGGCTGCAGGACACCGTCGCGACCGTGACGGCGGCGTTGGACCGCTCGGAGACCCGGACGGCCTCACAGGCGGCGTTCTACGACTTCGATACGGATCTGCGGTGGTACCGACGCAGAGCGGACACGGACCGGGAGGGGGCGACACAGACCCTGTTGGCCACGTTGGAGACCCGCCTCCGGCTGTTGGCGCCGTTTGTCCCGTTCCTGACGAACGAACTCCACGAGGAACTACGCGGTGTCCCAGCCGAGGAGGCGGGGTGGCCCGAGCCGGTTGAGGCGTTCGACGCGCCGGCGGCCGAGTTGCGCGAGGCACGGGTGGAGGCGCTGACGGCAGACGTGCGTGACGTGATCGGCGTGACGGACATCGACCCCGAGATCGTCCGGGTGTACGTCGCCGCCGACTGGAAGCGCGACACCTTCGATGCCGTCCGCGAGGCGGGCGCCGACGTGGGTGCCGCGATGTCAGAGGCGATGTCGAACCCGGCGCTGCGTGAGCGTGGCGACGCGGTGAACGATCTGGTACAGGAGCTGGTCGGGTTCGCACGCGGCCGCGACGACGACGAGTTGGCGGCGCTCGCGGGGTTGGACGAGCACGCGGCGTACGCGGACGCGACCGACTTCCTCGCCCGGGAGTTCGACGCCGAGGTTGAGGTGTACACCGAGGACGACCCCGATGCGGTCGACCCTGCCGGGAAGGCCGGGCAGGCGGTGCCGTTCCGGCCGGCGATCCACATCGAGTGAGACTGTCGGCAGAGCGTCTCGTCTCACGTTGGAGGACGGCCCGTGTTTCCATCTGACGGAGACGAACACCTCGGCCAGACTCGTTTCCAAACAACGTGAGCCGCACAGACAACGTACTCCCCTCCGCCGAGAAGGTGTTGGACACGGTGACACCACCGTCTGTCGGCCGACCGAACAGAGAGATGGCCACGGTCGTACGCGCCCGGGGTGTTGTTGCTCCTCTCGTTTCTCCCGTATCTGGCGCTCGCCTGGCCGGACAGCCGACTGTCCTCGGCGCTCGATCCGCGCTGATGGATACTCTCGTGCGTGAGCGAGAACGGAGCGGAAGTGTGTGCGTACCGACGGCACACAGTTAAGCGTCGGCGGTCGGTTCCTCGGCCGTGTGCCGGAGGGTGTCAGAGTGGCACGTCCGCACAGCCACCGACAGAGGGTGAACTGGCTCCCGCGCAGGCCTCACAGCTGAACAGCGGGCACGGGTCTGCACACAACGAGAGCGTGACGCTCGCGTCGAGACAGATATCGCCGTACTCATCATAGAGGCTGAAGCTGATGCACCCCTCGACCGACAGGCCGGGGATCGGGCCGTACTTGATCGGCACGTCGACACAGAGGCCGTCGTCGCCGTAACCAACACCGTAGTCGACGATGGTGAACGATACGCCGTTGACGAACAGCTCTACCGAGAGTGTCGCGCTCAGGAACGAGTCGCTCGCGGTGCTGATCTTCAGGCCGGCACCGACGCCGACAGTGACGGAGTAGCCCGCGACGGAGACAGTGCCCAGGTCCTCCTGGAAGTAGAGCTGGTCGAGCAGTTCCGTCTGGGGTACGTCGAAGCCAGTCGGACGCTCCTGACGCCGCCACTCGTCGTAGCTCTGGATCTCGTAGGCCTTCTCACCGGGGACCTGTGCGTTGCTGTACTTCCCGACGTACATCTTCGAGTCCTCCGGGATGTCGTCGGGCGTCAGGTCGACTGAGTCGGCGTCGGCGTCTGCCTTCGTCACGTCGCCGGCGAGAATCTCTGACTCTGCCAGCGCTCGCTCGACTTCGGCCTCGGTGATCTCCCCGTCGCCGTCCTCCTGTGCCGCGACAACCGAGGAGAGCCCCGCTGCTCCGCCGGCTGCCGTCGTCGCTGCCGAGAGCACTTTTCGTCGGTCGATGTCTACATCCAGGTCGATGTCCGTGATCTCGTCGTCCCGTGGCATCGGCTGCCATTTTGTTTCTATATGACTTATATTTTGGGCACGGAAGATGAATGCCTTCTGACAAGATGTATTTTACAGTAGTATCGGGGTGAGATACTATCCGGTGGAGTGGGACGAAGCCGACAACTTGGAACTGTAGCCTACTTACAGCAGTGACAAGGAGAAAGCCCACCCGTTTACGGGTGGGATGAATCCGACAACCCGGGAACGTATCTCCGTTTCTGCTGACGGGAGATTTATATGTCAAGTACACGTGTAACTAAACTGAGGCGGTTCAGCCGCCCAACGAAACGGATAATATCGGATTCAGCCCAAGCTACGTTCGAAAGAACTCTTTTCGAACCGCTGGCAGTGGGTTCCGAACACAAAGCAACTCTGAATCCCAGTATGCGATAGGAGTAACGGCGGCTTGGCCCTGCTAGGAGTCCGGTCATGTCGACCAGGCTGCGAACCTGAAACGCCCACCCAAGCGGTGCGGTGCCGTTGGAATCCCACCCGACGGGGTGGGAGGAGGTCAAACTAACACACGTTCTAACGACACTACCTCACCCGACGACAGGCTCGGATCGGCGACGAGCGTCCCCAGACACACCGCGGCGTTGTCGGGGGTCAGACAGACGACGATATCGCCCTCGGAGGGAGCGGCGTCTCCAGCCTCACCGTCCCCACCGACAGTCACCGGATCTGGCGCGGGATCGACAGCGATCACGCCGGGCGCGTACACCGGGGCACCCTCCGCAACCTCGCGGGCGGCGTTTTCGGGGATCGTCACCCGCGGGAGGTGTCGCAGTGCGCGCTCGGCGGGCGCGACGGCCTCGGCGAGTGGCTCCGGGTCGCCGTCCTCGTCGAACGCCAACGCGTCCGCGAGGTCGTGCAACGACACCAGATCACGGTCGTCGAACGGGTCCGTCCCGCTCCGGCGGAGATTCCCCATGTGGCCGCCGGTGCCCAGCGCCAACCCCAGATCGTGACACAGCTTCCGGACGTACGTCCCGGACTCACACCGAATCCGGAGCAGTAACTGTCGGTCCCGTTGGTCGAGCAACTCCAGATCGTACACCCTCCGGGTGCGGAGCCGCCGCCGGACGGCCGACTTTCGGGGTGGTTTCTGGTACAGCTCCGCCTCGAAGCTGTCGAGAATCGCCCGCGTGTCGGCGGGTGCCGAACGGTGGAGTTCGAGCACAGCGACGTACTCCTTTGCGCCCTCCAGAAACACCTGTGCCAGCCGTGTCGCGTCACCTAACAGGATCGGGAGACAGCCAGTCACCTTCGGATCAAGCGTTCCAGCGTGGGCCGCGCGGTCGACACCCGCGAGGTCACGTACCCACGCGGTCACCTCGTGTGCCGACGGTCCGGGCGGCTTGTCGAGATTAACCACACCAAAGTCGAGTCGGTCGCGGGCGGCGCGCGTCTCGGGGGCCGGACGGAGCGACATCAGAACTCGTAACGGACGCCCTCGACCGGTTCCTGCCCTTCGTCGCCGGCCGGCTCGTAGCGTTCGACGGCGTCGGTGATGAGATTCGTGACGGCCGTCTCCCCCCACCGGCCGGTGTTGACGACGAGATCGTAGATCGACCGGTCGCCGATGTCGATGTCGTAGTAGGAGGCGTAGCGTTTGGCCTCACTCTCCTCACGGCGACGGGTCTCTTCGCGGGCGACGGACAGGTTCTTCTGTTCTCTGTCGACGATCCGTTCGACACGAACGTCCAGTGGGGCGTCCAGCCAGATCCGCATGTCGGCGTGTCCGCCGGCGAGCCAGCCGGCGAGTCGCGACTCCAACACCAACTCGTCGCGTTCGACCGCGGTCTCGCGGAGCCGGCGGTCCAGATCGCGGTCGATCTGGTCGTCGTCCTCGGCAAGTTCGTTGAACTCGACCGGCGAGAGCCCGCGTTCGGCCGCCATCTCGCGGAACGTGTCCCCGCCAGAGACGTGATCGAGATCGAACACCTCCGCGAGATGTGCCGCCGTCGTCGACTTGCCGCTCCCCGGTGGTCCGGAGATCGTGATCAACATACCATAACTCCACGCGGTCGATACAAGTGACTGTCCTTTCTGCCGACTGTGCTGTGGCCGCCGTCGAGAACCGCGCGGCGGCGGCACCTATTCGTACCCCGCCTCCGTACAGAACGTATGAGCTACGAGGCAGAGATCGCGGGAATCGGGGTCGGCGTCGGGCCCGACGGGGACGAGATTCCGGCCGTGATCCTCCGCGCAGACGGGCAGTTACTGCCGATCTTCGTCACTCGCGACCAGGCCAACTCGATCCGGATGGGGCTGTCCGACCGCGTGTTCGAACGCCCGCTCACCCACGACCTGGTCGTCGAGATGGTGACGGAGTTCGGCGGCGCCGTCGACGGCGTCCGGATCGACGATCTCACTGACGGCACCTTCTACGCGAAGATCGACGCGGAGTCGTACGACGCCGGCCAATCCCGGGAGTTCGTCTTCGACGCCCGACCCTCGGACGCCATCGCGCTGGCGATCCGGTTCGAGTGTCCGATCACCGTCACGAGCGAAGTGTTAGACGACGCCGGCCAACCCCCAGACAGTATCGAGATGGAGTCACCCGACGACGGCATATTCCCGCACGCGCCGGGCGACGAGAGCCGCGACGAGAGTGACTTTCGCTACCGCTGATCGACAGTCGTTTGCTCGTCGCCCACCAATCTCGCCCGTGCAGACCGTCACCAACGGCGACGGCCGTAGACTCCTGCTCGTCAAACGGTCGAGTGAGTCGAGTCTGGTCCGCGACCCCGACACCGGCGAGGAGTCGTACCGCCCGAACGAGTCGCTGTCGGCCGTCGACGACCCGCCGCTGGCGGCCGCCGCCGACGGCCTGGCTGGGCCCGTCCGTCGTGCGGTGCTCGCGTGTCCCGACGACCGCGCGCTCGGACTCCTCGTCGAACTCGTCGACCGCGGGCCGACGGCCGCCGAGACGCTAACTGCCGCCTACGACCTCTGTGAGTCGGACCTCCACGGCCTGCTCGCGGAGTTTCGTGCGGCTGGGCTCGTTCGAGAGACGACCATCGCCGGTCGGCCGGGGTACGCGCCGACCGACGACGCCGACACGGCCGTCGAGCGACTGCGCTGAGCGACTCGCCCGGTTCTCCTCGGTCTGTTCTGGGGTCTCAGTCGTCTGCTGGCTCCCGCAGCGCGGCCAACGACGCGTTCTCGATCCGTTCGACGGACGAGCGGTTGGTCGTCGGGTCCTTCTCCACCCGGACGAGATCGTCGGCCGCGTCGACCAATTCGTCGTCGTGCGAGACGATCAGGATCTGTGCGACCCCGAACCCACGCATCTGCTCGACCAGATCCACCAGTCGCGCGACGTGGCCGTCGTCGAGGAAGACGGTCGGTTCATCGAGGATCAACGGCGGCGTCGGCGCCGCACCCTCCACCCCCTCGGCGAGCAGGCGGTAGATCCCACACCGCAGAGAGAGGTTGAACAACGCCCGTTCGCCGCCGGACAGCTGCGCGGGCTCCAACGGCTCGCCGTCCTTCTGGTACACTGTCAGCTCGTAGCTGTCGTCGAGTTCGATGTGTGAGTAGGCGTCGTTGCCGTACACCAGATCGAACGTCTCGTTGAGCCGGCTCTCCAAGGCGTCGACGTTGCGCTGGCGCAACTCCGCCCGGAGGTCGGCGTACGTGCCGGCCAGCTCCGCGGTCTCCTCGCGCAGTGACGCCAGCGCGGACACGTCCTCGGCGACCGTCGCCCGCTCGCTCCGCAGTTCGTCGAGTTCGTCGAGTTCGTTCCTCACCGCGCCGATCTGGTTGGTCAGTTCGTCCCGGCGGTCACGGAGGTTCGACAGCGTCTCGTCGACGCGGTCGATGTACGACTCCGCCTCCGCGAGCCGTTCGCGTGCCGACTCGACGGCCTCGTCGTCGACCGCGGCGGCGAGTTCGTCGCGCCGTGACCGCTTTTCGGCGAGGCTGTCGCGTCGTTGGTCGTTCAGTGTCTCTAACCCGTCGCGTCGCTCGGTCAGCCGGTCGATCTCCGCGGCCGCTTGCTCCCGGTCGGTCCGGTGGTTGTCGATCTCGTCGAGCCGGTCGACCGCCTCCGACACGGCGCTCAGTTCTCGGTTGCAGTCCGCGACCCGTTCGCGCGCCGCCGCCGCCGTCTCCTCGGCCGTCTCGGCGTCTGTGGCCGCCGTCTCGGCGTCTGACTCCAACTCCGCTGCTCGACTCCGGTGTTGCTCGATCTGTTCGCCGCGTTCCTCGATCCGGGATTCGACCTCCGTGATCTGGTCGTCGAGCAACGACAGTGTGTCCCCGACGCCGTCCAGATCACGCTCTACCTCGCGGAGTTCCTCGGCCCGTTCGCGTCGCTCTGTCAGCCGACTGCGATCTTCCCGCAGTTCTGCCAGTTCCGTCTCTAGCTGTCCGACCCGTTCGCGCTGCTCGTCGAGCGTGTCGACGTGTGGCGAGTCCGCGACTGGCTGGCCACACTCCGGGCAGTTGCCCGCCGCCAGCAGTTCCTCACCGCGTTCGACCGCGCTCCGTGCCTCTTTCAGGTCCGTCCGCACGTCTTCGATCTCCTCGTC
>JAHENP010000106.1 GCA_018609965.1 Haloferacaceae archaeon | reverse complement strand
TCTTCCGCTTGTCTGGCATGGATTCCAGTAGATTCTACGGGGCAAAGACTTTTGCGGGCGGAAAGTCAACTGCCGGCAGACCAATGACGACGACCCGGCTCCGTCCGCGCGAGCAAATCGCGACGGAGCCATGGCTGGCGAGATCTCGTCGGAGGCGAAGCCTCCCGCGGGCCGGTGTGTCCAGCACCGATCCGCGGCGCAACAGCAGTGGGAATCACATCCAGCCTAGACGAGCCGGTCGCGTGCGGCTCACCTGTCTGTTCTGCCGGACGGGTTTTCACCGTTTCGTCTGGGTTGGGCTTTCCAACGTTGCAGACACCAGACAAACAGCAGAAGCTGACGGACTTCGGAAGTACAGACGATAACGACACCGAGTACGCGCGGCCGTGGAGTTGTCCACACTGTGGACAAACAGCCGCTCGCACGCGTCGGCCGCAACACCTGGCGGCGTGTGAGCAGTTCGGCCGAGGCGCCGACGACGAACCCGAGACGTGGACTCGGGAGGTCGGAGGGGGTCAAGCGTGAGCGTCGCGTCTACCCGTCCAGCGGGCGCCGTGAGCGACGCGGCGGTTGAGGCTGTCCGTGACGCCGTCCGGCTTCAGGACGCTCTCACACTCCACGGCACGACTGCCGTGCGGCTGGCGGCGCGGAGACGTGTTCGTGTCCGGACCGAGACTGTCGAGGAAGCGCTCGCGGCGGTGACGCGGGTTCGGCTTGACGCCGCCGCTCACGCTGTCGGAGGTGGGTCGGCGTGACCGTCGTTAATCGCGTCCGCGGACAGGGTGGACGGGGGGGACACACCTACTACCCCCCCACGGTGTCCAGAAGAACCGCACAACGTGAGCGGGGTGGACAGGGTGGACAGGGTGGCCACCGGGGGGTCCCGGTGGGGGCCCCGATTTTGCCACCCCCATCGGGGACCCCCCCACACACGCGTGTCCACAGTGTCCACCGGGGGTGGTCAGCATGACTGGGTTGGAGAGAGTGCTGGCTGAGCCGGTCGCGCTCCGGCTAGAGCCAACCAGCGGCGACGGCGACGATCTCCGCGTCCAACTGTTCAACGACAACACCGAGGAGGTGTACTACTCGGTCGTCCGCGGAGACAACTTCTACCAGTCGAATCAGAAGCGCGGGGAGGTTGTCAACAAGTCAGTCCAGAGCCTTCCGGACGGGGTTGCAGCATCGGAGATCCGGCAGAAGCTGAACAAGGTGATGAGCTGGTTCGACGCGAACCACGATGAAGTTCGGAAACAAACCCGTCCGGAGGGGGTCCGGATGGTCCTCGCCTCGACAAAAGAGGTGACAGCGCAGCGAGGTGAGGAAACAGAATTCACCGTCACAGTGCAACACGATGGCCGCGAGTCGGATCTCAGCTTCACGTCCGGAGAGTGGGCGAACAACTCTCCGCACCCGCTGGTCGAACAGTGGACAGCCGCGTTCCTGTACCGACCGGACGGGATCACGGCGGACCGCTGGGAGGAAATCCGCTCGGAGTGGGAAGATCGAATCGACAGCGTCACCGAAGCGGGGGCGACCAAAGCCGAGTTGGTCGCCGATCAGGTAGTGCAGGGAATTCGGAAGACTGCGCTCCCGGCCGTTGCTGAGAAGCGGCACCTCCGAACTGACAAACACGCCGCCCTGTACGACGACGACGCGAAGATCACACGAGCCGGATTCGCGACTGACGGGCCGGTTCTGTGGGTGCGTTCCGGTCTTCTTTTGAAGAAGCTGACCGAGGTAGGAGAGTCGACAGACTACGCGGGCCGACTGTCGGTCACACTTCAGGAGAAGGGGGTGTTACACGCCCCGTCAGAGCGGCACCGACTCGGAGACGGGCAGAAGTACAGCCTCTACCCGTTTGACGCCGACGAGTTGGGAGTCGACCCCGGAATGGACGTGGTCGAGCGTGACGCCGAGCCAGACGACGAGGTGGAGCCATGAGCGGTACCCGCGCGCAGGTGACGAAAATCGACGGCGCTCCGGGGGTCGGGAAGACGACTCGGCTTCAGAAGGCGGTCGTCGACGAACGGGCGAACGGCCGGGGGTTGGCGGATCTCTACTACGTGACATTCGCTCGCTCTGGTCGCGAGGAGTCAATCCGTGCGTTGTCGGAGGCGTTCCCCGACGCAGACGAGGAAGAGGTGTCGAGCGCCGCGAAGACGTTCCACGGGGTCACGTTCGGTGCGTGCGCCCGTGCCGATCTCTTCGACGACACTGACCGCCAGATTATCACGCAGCGCTCGGACGAACAGGTGTACCGGGAATTCGCTCAGACGCACGGGCTACGGTTCGTCGGAGAGTCCGGGAACATCCTGAAGAAGATTCGCAACGGAAACGATCTCTCTGCCCCCGGCGACCGACTGTTCGCGGTATCGAGTTGGCTGACGCTGAAGCAGTACCCGCCGGAAGAGTATCACCGAGCCCCGCAGGAACTTCCGTTCGACGGCACGACGGCCGTGCGCTTGTTGAACGAGTGGGACGACTGGAAACGGAATCACTACGCGCTCCGTCGGTTCGAGCATCAGGACTACGTCGAAGAAGCGATTCGAGAGAATCTGACGCCTGGGGCGGACGTGCTGTTCATCGACGAATTCCAGGACCTAAGCCCGCAAGAGTACCGGCTCTACAAGCAGTGGCGCGACAGCGGTGCGGTCGACCGGATCTATCTGGCTGGCGACCCACAGCAGTCGATCTACTCGTTCCGAGCAGCGCGCCCGCTGTACTTCGAGCAGACGGATGTCGACGAGACAGAGCAGTTGAAGACGAGTTTCCGGTGTCCGTCGGAGGTGGCGGCGGCGGCTCGCGACGTGCTGTCAGCGACCCCCCTCACCGACCCACGGGGATTCACCGGCCGCCGCAGTGGCGGCGAGGTCCGCCGCGCGCCGATCACGGAGCCGGAAGCGCTCGCGGAGCAGGTGGCCGTCGCGGCCGAGCAGGCTGACGACGGGGTGTACTGCCTGGCTCGCACGAACTACCACGCCTACCGCGTGCAGAAGGCGCTCAAGGGCTCTAACATCCCGCACCGCTGGCTTGGACGACGCCGGAACGCCTGGGAGGACATAGCGCCGACACTCCAGGCGCTCCGCCGGGTGCAGGCAGGCGCAGGCCGGATCGGGAACGAGATTGGGTCCGAACTGCTGGGGAACGCCCCCCGCGCCGTCTCGCGCCAGAAGAAGTCGTTACGGCCGCAGACAGGCGGCGGCTACGACACTGCGGCAGTTCGAGACGCCTTCGACGGCGGCACGGCTGCGGAGATCGCGCGCCAGCTCGACGTGACGGACGCGCGTCAGCAGATGCTTGTGTCGGCGCTCACGTCTGACCGGACGCTAACACCCGAGGATGTGCGTGTCGGGACGATCCACTCCGCGAAGGGGTTGGAAGCCGAAACGGTCTTCTTGTTCAACGGGTACCCGTCGACGCTCGGACAGGAATACCAGGACAACGAGCAGGTACGAGCCGAGGAACACCGGCTGTACTACGTCGCAATCACCCGGTCGTCGGACCAGTTGGTGATCGTCGACGACTACTGCGACGGCGAAGCTCCGCCTCTGGAGGTGGTTCGGTGACACTCTCCCGCGACGACTGGGCGGACGTTGTCGACGCTGCCGGCGA
>JAHENP010000105.1 GCA_018609965.1 Haloferacaceae archaeon | reverse complement strand
TGTCGTCCGCACGCCGCGTCCGGCTCGAGGAGTCCACCGCGATGGTGAGCGTCGTGCCGGGTGCGACGTTGGTCGTGCCGGCGATCTCCTGGTCCTCGGCCTGGTCGACACGGACCTCGCTACCGCTTCCGGTGTCGAACTCGGCCGTACGGTCCTCGACGGCGAGGGAGACCACGACCCCGCCCTCGGGGTTGTAGCGGTCGATGCCGCCCGAGAACTCGTCGGCGAAGCCGGAGGAGACGTTGAATTCGAACTCGTACGCGTCACCGGTCTCGACCTCCTCGTCCGTCTCGACGCCGTTGGGCGTCGAGCGGTTGAGGCTGATCGTGTCGACGTCGGTGACGAGGTACAGCGTCTCGTTGTCCTCGTCGATGACGAACGCGAAGTCATCGCTCGAGGGGTCCTCGAACAGCTGCTCCTTCGGCTCGCGGTTCTGCCGGAAGTTCGTCTGCTCCAGCGCCAGGTTCAGAATCGGACCGTCGGCAGTCCCGAGGGAGGTGCCGTTGTCCTGTGCTTCCGCCAGAATCTCGTTGCCGTCGGCCTCCTCCAGGCTGTCGAAGCCGGTGCTCTCCTCGCGGATGGCGTCGAGCGCACCGAAGACGCCGGTGATTTCGGCGCGGTGGATCAGGAGGTCACGCTCGCGCTCGCTGCGGTCGCGGTCCGAGAGCGTGACGACGTCCGTCTCCGTGAGGTCGTCGTTGGTCGCCAGCTCGTCGACCTCGTCCGCGCTGGTCAGCGCGACGTCGGGGTGACGCAGCTGGTCGACCGTCCCGAAGCTCGACTGCCGGATGTTGAGCACACCCGCGTCGAGCTCCGTCTCGGTCTGCCGGTTCTCGACGGTCAGGTCGTACTGACCCTCGTCGAGGACGCCGGTCAGCTGACCCGTCCGGCGGTTGATCGTCACGAGTTCGCCCTCGGTGACCTCGAAGGAATTCGAGACGTTGTTTCCGTCGACGTTCCCTGCCAGGAACGTGTTCATCCGGATTTCGATTTCGCCGTCGGCGTTCGGCTCGACGACGAGCGCCGTCTCGTAGTTGTTCCGGTCCTCGTCGCCGATGACGACGGTTGCGACCTCGATGTCGGTCGTCTCGATCGAGATCGTCGAGTCGGAGTCGCCCTCGGGACTCTGGATGTCACCGCGGTTGACGGTGAAGGCACCACTGTCCGAGACGAAATCCGCGTCGGCGTCCGGCTCCTCCTCGATTTCGATCTGCGCCTCGGACGTCACGTCGGTGTCCTGCGGCGAGAACTCGAAGGAGAAGTTACCGGTGTCGTCGAAGTTGAACGTGAGGTCGTCGAAGCTGCTGATACCGTCGACCCGGACCGCGCTGTCGCTCGGCGCGCGGCTCGTGTCGATGTCGGTTTCAGTGCTCTCCTGGATGATGTTCGACAGGCCGGCCTGACTGAAGTCATCCGAGTCGACGAACAGGTCGAACCCGTTGCGGTTGGAGTCGACCTCCAGTGTGGTGTTCGTACCCGCGAACTCGGTGCTCTCCTCGAACTCGGTGTCGAGGGTCTGCGGGACGATCTCGACGGCGTCGTTGCTCGAGTTGCCGTCACCGGCGCCGTCGTTGAACCCGTTCTGGTTACCGTTGCTGTCGACCTCGACGATTGCCGGGTCGTTGAACGTGACAGTGCCGTCGTCACCCTGTGCCGTGATGACGACGCGCTCGTTGTCCGGCACGTTCGACGTCGAGATCACGGCCTGGTCGCTGCTGTTCAGCGTGATTTGGGTGATTAGTGCACCGACCTCCTCGTCCCCGTTGCGGTCGCCCGGGGTGTAGAGCCGGAGCTCGTAGTCGGTAATCTGTCCGCTGTTGGTGTCGGCGTTGAAGAACAGGTTCTGACCCTTGAACCGGGTGTCACCGCCGCCGAAGTCGGCGTCGGACGTCCGGTCGCGGTCGGTGTCACCGGCCGCCGTGTCGGAGATGTCGTAGGTGTCGGTGGCCGACTTGAAGTTGTTCTGCGTGAACAGGCCGGGCTCGTACGAGCGGAGTTCACCCTCGTACGTGTCCTCGACGGCCGGGTTGTTCACGATGCCGACGAGGTCGACGAGGAGCGTCTGACCGTTGTCGGGCTCGACGTCGTTGCTGAACTCGATCTGGACGGAGTCCTCCGTGCCGTCGTCGTCGTTGTCGGCCGCGGCAACGGAGTCGACCGGGACGTTGGTCCCGTTGGCGAACGTCACGTTGACGTCGCTCGCCGACAGGCCGGTCTGGACGCTCCCGCCGGAGGTGCCGCCGGAGGCGTCGGTGAGCACGACCTCGACACCGCCGATGGAGTTGTTATCGGCGTCGGTGCCGTTGTCGATGTCGAACGACGTGTTGTACGTTACGCCGGTCGCGTCTGTTCCACTGTTCTGCGGAGTGACGTCAGCGTTACTAATGCTGCCGTCACCTTCGATTGCGGCAGCGCTCCCTGCCAGCGCGACGGTTCCTGCGAAGACCCACAGGACCATCAGCGCCGCGAGGAACACCGCACGCAGCTTATTGTCGTTTTCGTCTGTCATTGTTGTTGACTGCTATCGGTCGGCGACCGTACCTCGTACGCGATGGGGCGTCGCGGTCGGCCCGTCATCGGCACGCCGTACTGTCACCATAGGTAGGGGTACGACCTGAACAACTAACGCTCAGTATAAATGCTTTGTGGGGTCGGGGGAGCGTGCCAACCCGTCACGCCACCGAAAACGACCGGTAGGCGGGTTTTGGTATCTCGTCACACGCCCGTCAGACGTTCGGGGCACGTATATAAACGACCGGGCTCTCGGGGCCCGCTCAGGCCGTCACGAGTTCGACCTCGTGGCCGTCATGGTCGGTCGTGAAGGCGTAGCGGTGGTCGCAGGAGGCGGGGTCGCGGTAGTCGGCGGCCTCCCGCTCCATCAGCGTCGCCCAGGCGTCGTCGAGGTCCGACACCTCGACGGCCAGGTGGCCCCAGGCGTCGCCCATCGTGTACTCGCGGCCGTCGTAGTTGTACGTCAGCTCGACCGACATCGCCTCCTCGGCGGCCCCGGCCGGCTCGAGGAAGTAGTTCGCGAACGTGTCGGCCTCCCACCGGCCGGCCGGCTCGTAGCCGAACTTCCGGGCCCAGAAGCCCAGCGCCGCGTCGGCGTCCTCGACGCGAATCATCGTGTGGTCCAGCGACCACCGCGCCCCGTGGTCCCGCTCGACGAGCTCGACCTCGTGGCCGTCGGGGTCCCGGACGAAGGCGTAGCCAGGGTTCTCCGCCGGCGGCCGGTAGTCCTCGACGCCGCCGTCCATCAGCTCCGCGTAGGCGGCCTCGACGTCCTCGACCCGGACCGCGATGTGGCCCCAGGCGTCGCCCATCTCGTAGCTCCGGCCGTCGTGGTTGTAGGTCAGCTCCAGCAGCGCGCCGTCGTCGTGGACGTCCTCGGGGCCGAGGAAGACGTTCGTGAACGTCTCCGCCTCCCACCGGCCCTTCTCCTCGTACTCCAGGTGCGTCGTGTACCACTCCAGCGACTCCTCGAGGTCCTCGACGCGCATCATCGTGTGGTCCAGCGTCGCGTCCATACCCGTACCGAGGAACCCGCCGTAGGAAAAGGCTGGCGAGGCTGGCCGGCCACGGAGGTGGTTTTATTTGCCCCGGTTCCGGTGGAACGATATGACACCCTACAGGCGAAAGCTGCTGACAACCACTGCTACGGCGTCGCTCGCTGCCGTCGCTGGCTGTGTCGACGGACCCGGTGGCGGCGGCGCCGGCGGTCGCCCCGAGCACGCTCGCTGGGTGCCGGCCGAGGGCACCGGCGGAGCCGACGGCGGGACGGCGTACGCGTATCTGCGACTCGACGCGCTGTCGGAGGTCGGGGG
>JAHENP010000104.1 GCA_018609965.1 Haloferacaceae archaeon | reverse complement strand
GCGCCGTCCGTCGCGCCGTAGAGGGCGACGTTGCCGACGGCGACGTTCTCGGCCGGGTCGTAGCTCGCCTCCGGCGGCGTGCGGACGACGACCGTCCCGCCGGAGAGCCCCTTCCCGACGTAGTCGTTGGCGGTGCCGGTGACGCTCGCGGTGACACCCGGCGCGAGAAACGCACCGAACGACTGGCCGGCGGCGCCGTCGAACACCAACTCGACGGTGTCGTCCGAGAGGCCGTCGCCGCCGTGGGTGTCGACCACTCGGCTGGAGACGGTCGCCCCGACCGTCCGGTCTGCGTTCGTCACCGGGTGTTCCACCCGGACCGACCGTCCGGCGCGAACGTCGTCACCGATCTGTGAGAGGAGCGTGTCCTCCAACCGGTCGCCAGCCGGCGTCGGCTGTGGCTGTTGTTTCGTCCGCGGGCCGTCGGCGGGCTCGGCGAGCACCGCACTCGGATCGAGCGTCTCCGCCCGCCCGGAGAGGTCTTCCCGTTTGGCGAGTGCGTCTGGCCGACCGATCATCTCCTCGACGGAGTGGAAGCCGAGTTCGGCCATGATCTCCCGGAGGTCCTGTGCGACGAACTGCATGAACCGGATGACGTGTTCCGGCTGGCCGGGGAACCGGTCACGGAGATCCTCCCGTTGGGTCGCGACCCCGACTGGACAGGTGTTCTGGTGACACTGCCGGGCCATCACACACCCCGAGGAGACGAGCGAGGCGGTGCCGAAGGCGTACTCCTCGGCACCCAGTAAGGCGGCGACGGCTACGTCCCGTCCGGTCTTCAGTCCGCCGTCCGTCGACACACGAATCCGGTCGCGCAGACCGGTCTCCCGGAGCATCTGGTTGGCCTCCGCGAGGCCGATCTCCCACGGGAGCCCGGCGTGTTTGATGCTCGTCCGCGGGGACGCCCCGGTACCGCCGGAGTGACCGGAGACGTGGACCGCGTCCGCGTTCGCCTTCGCGACGCCGGCCGCGATGGTACCGATTCCGGAGCCGGCGACCAACTTCACGTTCACGTCCGCCTCGGGGTTGACCGTCTTCAGATCGTGGATCAGTTGTTTGAGGTCCTCAATCGAGTAGATGTCGTGTTGTGGCGGCGGGGAGATCAGCCCCACGCCCGGCGTCGAACACCGGACGTGTGCGATCAGGTCGTTCACCTTGCTCCCCGGGAGGTGGCCACCCTCCCCCGGCTTGGAGCCTTGCGCCATCTTGATCTGGATCTCCTCGGCGGCACGGAGATACTCCGTCGTCACGCCGAACCGGCCGGAGGCGACCTGTTTCACGTGACACTCCCGTTCGGTGTCGAACCGTTCGGGTTGTTCGCCACCCTCGCCGGTGTTGGACTTCCCGCCGATCTGGTTCATCGCCCGCGCGTTCGTCTCGTGGGCCTCCGGCGAGAGCGACCCCAACGACATCGCCGCCGTCGAGAACCGTTCGACGATCTCCGAGACCGGTTCGATGTCCGCGAGCGAGATCGACTCGCGGTTCGAGTCGAAGGTGAACGCGTGTCTGATCGCGTCCGGCTGGTCGACCCCGTCGACGGAGTCGGCGTACGTCTCCCACTGGTCGCGGTCGTCCTCGCGGACGGCGCCGTGGAGCGCGCCGACCGACTCCGGATTCCAGCCGTGGCGTTCCCCGTCGCTCCGGTGTTCGTGTTCACCCGTCCGTGGGAGATCACCCTCGTCGTCGTAGGCGGCCGCGTGACGCGCCACCACGTCCGTCTCGATCTCGCCGATCCCGATCCCCTCCGTCTTCGACTCCGTGTCGGTGAAGTAGTCGTCGAGGAACGCCGAGTCAAGGCCGACAGCACCGAACACGGCGGCTCCCTGGTAGGAGGCGATCGCGGAGATCCCCATCCGTGCCATCGTCTTCGAGAGCCCGTCGGCGACGGCCGCACGGTACGCGTCGATTGCCGCCCGCGGGTCGGCACCGTCCTCGCCCGCGACGAGTTCACGCACGGAGTCGTACGCCAGGTACGGGTGGACCGCGCCCGCGCCGTATCCGATCAGACAGGCGACGTGGTGGACCTCACGGGCGTGTGCCGACTGGACGACCAGCCCGACACGAGCGCGCAACCCGGCGTCGACGAGGTGGGTGTGGACCGCCGCCGTCGCCAGCAGCGCTGGGATCGCCACCCGCTCGGCGTCGGCCGCCCGGTCCGACAGAACGAGCACGTCCGCTCCCTCGCGAACGGCTGCCGTCGCCCGCTCGCGCAGGTCCGCGACCGCCGCGGCAAGATCCATCTCGTCCTCGTCGGAGGGACGCGGGACGGTCGTGTCGAGTGTCGTCGTCGTCAGGTCACCGTCCGTCGCCGCCCCGAGTCGTTCGACCGCACGCGCCTGCTCGTCGGTGAGCAACGGCTGGTCACACACCACCTGCCGGGCGTGCTCGGGTGACTCGTCGAGCAGGTTGCGTTGGGGGCCCAGCCGGGTCTCCAGTGTCGTCACCAGATCCTCGCGGATGTAGTCGATCGGCGGGTTCGACACCTGCGCGAACCCTTGGACGAAGTAGTCGAACAACGACCGCCGCGTGTCCGACAACACGGACGGCGGCGTGTCGTCACCCATCGAGCCGACTGGGTCTTTCCCTTGGCGGGCCATCGGCTCCAACATCGTGTTCAACTGGTCGTGGCTGTACCCCGCCGCCGATTGTTGCTGGCGGAGGTCGTCGGGGTACGCCCCCGGGTCGTCGGGCGCTGTCGACACACCGCCGTCCGTCGTCGCGTCTGCGCCGCTTGTCACATCTGCGTCGTCTACGTCGCTCGTCGCGTCACCCACGGCACCCGCTTCCTCGGCGGCCGCAGTCACGTCGTCGAGTGACCACGACTCGGCGTCGACCCACTCACCGTACCGGTCGTCGGTGAGGTCGGCGAACACCTCCTCGTCGGGAACGACCCGGCCCTCGTCGGGGTCGGCGACGAACACCTCACCCGGGCGGAGCCGGCCCCGCTGTGCGATCTGTTCCGGCGGCGTCGACAACGCGCCGGCCTCGCTGGCGACCACCAGCCGGCCGTCCGTGGTCACGTCGTACCGACACGGCCGGAGCCCGTTGCGGTCGAGCACGCCCGCGACACGGTCGCCGTCGAAGCCGATGACCAACGCCGGCCCGTCCCACGGCTCGACCAGCGAGGCGTGGAAGTCGTAGAACTCCCGGCGTGCGTCGGACATCTCCGGGTCGCCGCGGTACGCCTCCGGCACCAACATCCGGAGCGCGTGTGGCAGCTCCCGGCCGCCGTGGAGCAACAGGTCCAACACCTCGTCGACGGTCGCCGTGTCAGACTGGTCCGGGTCGGAGACGACCGGCGTCACCGTCGCCAGCTCCTCGTCGGTGAACCCGCCGTCCGCGAGATCCGCCTCGCGGGCCTGCATCCAGGAGATGTTGCCGTCGACAGTGTTGAACTCCCCGTTGTGGACGACGTTCCGGTACGGGTGTGCGAGATGCCACGCGCCGAGCGTGTTCGTCGAGAACCGGGCGTGGACCAACGCCACCCGCGACCGGAGCCGTTCGTCCCGCAGATCGGGGTAGTAGTTGCGCAACTGCGGCGCGGTCAACAACCCCTTGTAGACGACTCGCTCGCGGTCGAGCGAGACCACGTACGGGTCCTCACTGGTGTCGGAGTCGTCGGCCGCCTCGAACGCCGACTCCACCGCACGACGACCGACGTAGAGGTCTCTGTCGAACCGCTCGGCGTCACCGGCGGGCGTGACGAACGCCTGCCAGACCGCCGGCTCCGCCGCGCGGGCGGTCGCACCCAACCCGGCCCCCTCGGCGTCGGTCGGCACCGCACGCCACTCGACGACCGCACAGTCGTGTGTCGCGAGTTCCCGCTCGACCGTCTCCTTGGCCGACTCGACACCCGACGGCGGGAAGAAGAAGCTCCCGACCGCGTACGTCTCCGGCAGGTCGGCGTCGACGACCGCCTCGAACAACGCGTCCGGTCGTTCGATCATCACGCCCGCCCCGTCGCCCGTGTTCGGCTCTGCGCCGCGAGCACCACGGTGTTCCATCTCCGCGAGCAACGTCAGTGCGTCTGTGACCGTCTCGTGTGACGCCTCGCTCTCTAAGTCGACGATCCCGCCGACACCGCAGTTCGCGCGTGTCTCTGTCGGGTCCGCGAGTCCGCCGCCGTCCTCGACTCGACTCACCTCCGATACGCCGGATGGTCGTTGGCTCCCGCCCTCGCCGACGGCACCGCGCCTGTCGTCGCGACCGTCGTCGCCCGCACGCGTGTCTGTCATACTGACACACACGTCCGCCGCCGACTTGTACCCTTCTCAAATGATACCCCGAGTATGAATACCATTTAATGAACCTTTCACACGCCGTCGACGGTCGCAGTTCGGACGGTTGAGACTCGCTCGGTAGAGTTTACGCCGTTTCGGAAGGTGGTAGTGTACCGTCCCGATTGCCGCCCGACAGGCGTTTTTGGAGTTGAATCTCTGCAAAGATACGTCTCGTGTCTACTCGTTTTTCGACGATCGTTCTGTCGCCCGTCCGACGAGATTGTTCTTATCCGGGCGGCGGGGGCGGTGTCTCGTGTTCGTCACCGTGGTCGGTCGCTCTCGTCGGCGACGGGCTCAAGCCGTTCGGTCGTCTGATGAGAGGCGTGCAGCTCCGGCTCTGGTTCGCGGACGGCACCGTCCGGCTGGCGGTCGACGGCGGCGACGCCCCGCAGGGCGCACCGTTGGACCCGACAACGCTCCCGGGTGTCGTCGCCGACGACCGCGCGCCCGGCTACCGGGCCCCCGCCTACCGCTACGCCGCGATCCGCGATGCAGTCGCCGACGCTGTCGACGGCTCGCGCGGCGAGATCTCTGTCGACGACGAGATCACGGCCGGGTTCGATCTCGCCGACCCGCTCGTGTCGCCGTACGATCTCCGGCCGTACCAGACGGCGGCATTGGCCGATTGGACGGACGCGAACCGCCGGGGCGTGGTGGAGCTCCCGACCGGCTCCGGGAAAACCGTGATCGGTGTCGCCGCAATCGCCGCCTGTGAGACGCCGACCATCGTGGTCGTCCCGACGGTCGACCTCCTGACACAGTGGCGCCGAGAGCTTCGGGCGGCGTTCGACGTGCCGGTCGGGCAGTTCGGCGGCGGGGAGCAACGCCAGGAACAGATCACCGTCTCGACGTACGACTCCGCGTACCTCCGTGCCGACGACGTTGGCGGCGACTTCGGACTGGCCGTCTTCGACGAGGCACACCACCTCGGCGGCGAGGGGTTCCGTGACGCCGCCCGCCTGCTCGCGGCCCCCGTGCGACTCGGCCTGACGGCGACGTTCGAACGGCCGGACGGCGCCCACGAGGCGGTCACCGATCTCGTCGGGCCAGTGGTCGCCCGTGCCGACGTAGACGACCTCGCGGGCGAGTATCTCGCGGCCTACGACGTGCGCCGGATCTCGGTCGATCTCTCGGCGAGTGAACGCGAGGCGTACGAGGACGCGCAGGGGACGTTCGTCGACTACGTCCGTTCGGCGGGGATCACTTTCGAGTCCGGGAGCGACTACCGGGAACTGGTCAAACGGTCCGGCCGTGACCCCGCCGCCCGGGAGGCGTTGCTCGCCAAACAACGCGCCCGTGAGATCATGATGAACGCGGACGCGAAGCTCACCGAACTGGAGCGGCTCCTCGCCCGCCACCGTGAGGACCGTGTGATCGTCTTCACCGCTCACACGGAGCTGGTGTACCGTATCTCCGAGCGGTTTCTGATCCCCGCGATCACCGCCGAGACGGGTGCTGCCGAGCGACGGGCACTGCTCGATGGGTTCCGTGAGGGCACCTACTCCCGGATCGTTGCCGCGAACGTCTTAGACGAGGGTGTCGACGTACCCGACGCGTCTGTCGGTGTCGTGTTGTCCGGCTCCGGGAGCCCCCGGGAGTTCACCCAACGACTCGGTCGGCTGCTCCGCCCCGGCGAGTCCGACCACGCCGTTCTCTACGAACTCGTCGCCGACGACACTGCCGAGGAACGTGTCGCTCGCCGGCGGCGGTGAGTCGGCACTGTCGGGCTCCCCCCGTCCGGCTCACCCCCCGCCTGCCAACTCCAGATTCAACGACCCGTCGTCTAAGAACGCCTCGAACGTCGCGTCGAGTTCGATCTCGACGGTCTGTGACTCGCCGGCGGCCACGGCGACCGCTCGCCGTACTGTCTCCGTCTCCTCGCCGATCCGTGCCTCCAGAATCACTGTCCGGCTCCCGTCGGCGTCACCCTCGTTCGCCAACGTCACCGGGACGACGAGCTGTCCGTCGCTCCCGTTGACCACGTCCCACGTCTCGACGACGATCCCGGTCGCCGGGGTCGCTGTCGGGGTCGGCGACGCCGGCGGTCCGGTCGGTCCGGTGGGCCCCGCGGCTATCGTACACCCCGCGACCGCGACGACGACGAACAGTGCCAGCAGTCGACGACGCATATCGGGTCGAACACGAGGAGCCGGTGAAAGCTTTGTCACTCCGGACAGCGTGACTCGTCGAAGAAGTTGCCGAGCGGAACCGACCGCGAAACCGCGACCGACTCAGTCGAGCCGGGCGGTGATCTCCGCCTGCAGGTCATCGCGGAGTTCGTCCACCGCGACCTCCTCCAAGACGGGGACGAAGAACCCCTCAACGAGCATGTTGCGAGCCTGTCGCGGGTCGATCGCTCGCGAGGTCATGTAGAGGAGATCCTCCCGGTCGACCTGGCCGACGGTCGCCGAGTGGGACGCCTCCGTGTCGTGGTTGTGGATGATCAGCTTCGGCGACGCGTCCGCCTCGCTGTCGTCGCTCAACATCAGCGTGTTCTCACGCTGGTAGGAGTTCGTGTCCCACGCACCGCGACCAACGTCCTGGACACCCTCGTACACCGAGCGGGCCTCGTCGTCGAGCACACCACGCGTCACCAAGTCTGCGGTCGTGTGCTCGCCGTGGTGCCACACCCGGGCGTTGATGTCGAAGTGTTGGTCCTCGTGGCCGAAGAACGCGCCGACGATCTGTGACTCGGCGGCGTCACCCTCCAACTCGGTCTCGATGTCTGCACGCGTGAGCCGGGAGCCGATGTTCCCCTCGATCCAGTCGATCGTGGCGTACGTCTCCGTCTCCCCGCGTTTGAGACTGAAGTTGTACACGTCCTCGTCCAACACCTGCAACGAGCCGTACTGGACGTAGGCGTTCTCGCCGGCGGCGACCTCGACGAGGTTGCTGAAGTAACGCTCCCCGTCGACGGCCGCCCCGTCTGTCTCCCCGTTCTCGATCCGTTCGAGGATCGTCACCGACGACGACTCCTCGGCGACGACCAGCGTCTGAGAGAACAACGACCGACTGTTCATCTCCGCGCGGATCGTCACGTCCTCCGCGTCGACACCCTCCGGGACGTAGATGAACGTCCCGGTGGTGAACAACGCTGTCGACAACGCCGTCAGGTAGTTCGTCTCGGGGTCCGTGATCGAACCGAGGTGTTCCTCGACGATCTCGGGGTGTTCGTCGAGTGCGGTCTCGAAGTCCGTGACGACCACACCCTCCGGGCTGACACGCTCCGTCTCGTCGACCTGCGTGTCGGGATCGACGATCGTCTCGTAGTCGAGCGCTTCGAGGTTCGTCCACCGCCGCCCGGGCGTCTCGATCACGTCCGGCAGGTCGAGCTCGTCGAGTGCCGCCAACGCGTCCAGCCGTGTCTGGCGGAGCCAGTCCGGCTCGCCGCGCCGCTGTGAGATCTCCTCGACGGTCGCCTCGGAGATTGTCAGCGGGACCTGTGTGCTCGTGGCCATATTATCCGAGACTCCCCTCCATCTCCAGTTCCACGAGCCGGTTGAGTTCGACCGCGTACTCGATGGGCAACTCCTCCGTGATCGGCTCGATGAAGCCGCTCACGATCATCTGCTTTGCGTCGTCGTCGTCGAGACCCCGCGACTGGAGGTAGAACACGTCCTCGTCGCCGATCTTCCCGACGGTCGCCTCGTGGGCCACGTCGACCTTCGACTCGTTGATCTCCATGTACGGCATCGTGTCGGAGGTCGACTCGTTGTCGAACATCAGCGCGTCACACTCCACGGCCGTCGAGGAGCCCTCTGCGCCGTCTGCGATGTGGACCAGCCCACGGTAGTTCGTCCGGCCACCGTCCTTCGAGATCGACTTCGACTCGATGGTGGACTTCGTGTCCGGGGCGTTGTGGTACACCTTCGCACCGGTGTCGATGTCCTGGCCCTCGCCCGCGAAGGCGATGGTGATGTGGTTGTCCGACGCACCGCGACCCTTCAGCATCGAGGAGGGGTACAGCATCGTCGCCTTCGACCCCATCGAGCCGGAGATCCACTCCATCCGACCCTCCTCCTCGACGATTGCGCGTTTGGTGTTCAGGTTGTAGGTGTTCTTCGACCAGTTCTGCACCGTGGAGTACTGGACGTGTGCGTTCTCCTTCACGAACACCTCGACACCACCACAGTGGAGGTTGAACGCCGAGTACTTCGGCGCCGAACACCCCTCGATGTAGTGGACCTCGGAGTTCTCCTCGGCGACGATGAGTGTGTGCTCGAACTGGCCCATCCCCTCGGAGTTCATCCGGAAGTACGCCTGCACCGGCATCTCAACGGTGGTGTCCTCCGGCACGTAAACGAACGAGCCGCCGGACCACACCGCGCCGTGCAGTGCCGCGAACTTGTTGTCGCTGGGCGGCACCGCCTGCGTCATGAAGTACTCCTTCAGGATCTCCTCGTGTTCCTGAACGGCCTTGTCCATGTCACAGAACACGACACCCTTGTCTTCCCACCGTTCCTGCATGTTCTGGTAGACGATCTCCGACTCGTACTGGGCACCGACACCCGAGAGGGCGTTCTTCTCCGCCTCCGGAATCCCCAGCTTGTCGAAGGTGTCCTGAATCTCCTCGGGGAGATCCTCCCAGTTGTCCGCGCCGCCCCGCGCCTCGATGTCCGGGCGGATGTACGGGACGATCTCGTCGACGTCGACCTCACTCAGGTCCGGCGCTTCTGGCCAGTCGTTCGGCATCGGCATCGCCTGGAACTGCTCGAGCGCGCGGAGACGCCGCTCCAGCATCCACTCCGGCTCGTCTTTGTCCTCGCTGATGAGCCGGATCGTCTCCTCGTCGAGACCCTTCTCGCTCTCGAAGGCCGACTTCTCCTCCTTCTTGAAGTCGAACCGTGCTTCCG
>JAHENP010000103.1 GCA_018609965.1 Haloferacaceae archaeon | reverse complement strand
GTGTCGACGGCGGCGTTCGACGGTGCGGTTGTCTCGGTCGACGACATCTCGGATCTGTTGTCGGCTCGGGAGGCGGTCGAGCGCACCCGCGACCGGTTCGGTGGGTTGTTCGGCGCGCTGACCGACCCGGTCGTCGAGCTCCGGCTCCCCGACCGGTCGGAGCCGTCGGCCGCCGAGATCGTCCGGGTCAACGACGAGTTCGAGACGCTGTGTCGGGTCGACGAGAGCGACGCCGACACGCTCGGGGGGTTGTCCGTTCCGACGGCGGTCGCCGACCAGCTCCAGACGGCGACGGAACGGGCGCTCGCCGACGGCGACGGGGAACGGACGGAGGTGACCGTCCAGACCGGCGGTCAGACCCGTCACTTCGTGGTCAGAGATGTCCCCTACGAGATCGACGACACGACACACGCGTTCGTCGTGTTCACGGAGGTGACGGCGTTGAAGCGCCGGGAGACACACACGGCAGTGTTGACACGCATCCTCAGACACAACCTCCGCAACGAGATCTCCGTCGTTCGCGGGTTCGTCGACCAGCTCGCCCGGGAGACGGACGGCCACGACCACGCGGTCGGGCGGATCGACGAGGCGGCAGAACACCTCGTCACGCTGTCGGAGACGGCGGGCGTGATCCAGGAGATCCTCCAGTCCGACGAGACGGTCAAACGGCCGGTCGACCTGGAACGGGTGGTTCGGAAGGCGGTCGACGACGCGCTCGCTCGCCACGAGCACGTGCAGGCGGCGATCGACACGGCCGACACAGAGCCGGTCGTCGCGACGGAGTATCTGGAACACGCGGTCGCCGAGTTGGTGGACAACGCCGTGAGCCACAACCCCGCGAGCGAGCCGTCGGTGTCGGTGTCGGTAGAACGCGGGTCGGCGGCGACGACGATCCTGATCGCGGATGATGGCCCTCCGATCCCCGAGGTGGAGTGGGCGGTCGTCACAGACCGCCAGGAGATCACCCAGCTCCGACACGGGAGCGGGATCGGGCTGTGGCTCGTTCGGTGGGTCGTCGACGACCACGGCGGGACGCTCGAACTCCGCGAGAACGACGACAACGGGACGACCGTCGCGGTGCGGCTCCCACACACGGACGCCGAGCCGGCACACACCGACGGCGAGTGAGTCGGGCGCGGGACCGTCGGAGCCGAGTCGAGTGTGAGGCCGTCGGGGCCGAGTCGGGCCTGCGCCCGGTGTCGACGACAGGGTCTACTTAGTTAGATTCGTCTCTGACTCCCCGACTCTGTAGTTACACTGTCATTTCACAACGACGTAGCGCCAACAACCGTGTGTGGCCGCGGACGACCGTTCGCGAGGCCACGGAGACGACACGCGACAGCTAGCGACCCGCCCGTCCCCAACGGGTGGCTCTCCCCCCGGTGTCCACCCAGCCGGGACGGGACGACGACCGCCGACGGCTCCGAGACGACGACCGCCGACGAGACCGACACGACGGCCAACCGGCAACCGGCGGAGAGACCCACACTCCAGTTCCGTAGGCCAACGGAGCACACACTGAGGGAAGTAGTCAGCTTCAGGTACCGGGCGTGCGAGCAGTTCGACAACAGAATGCGGCCAGACCACGACCACCCCGACGGACGGACAGAAACAACGCTCCGGGCGGGGCACGCAGCGATCCACGAGGCCGGTCGGGCGTTGTTCGACGCCGAGACGGCACAGGCGGTCCGAGAACAGGCCGCACGGCTCGTCGCCGACACGCTCGGCCACCGGCCGGTGGGAATTTACCGGCTGGCAGACGGCGTCGCCGAGACGACCCACCGGACACCGGCGTTCACCGAGCTGTACGACGCCTCGCGGCTCGACCCCGTGCCAGGGACGCTCCGGACGGCCGCCGAGATGGGGCTTCCGCGGACGGAGACGGGAGAGGTGCCGTTCGCGGACGCCGCGGCGTACTGTGTCGCGCCGACCGGGAGCGGCGAGTTTCTCGTCTGTCCGTTCTCGACGGCGTCGTGTCTCGGCGACCGGTTCCAGACCCACCTCAACGAGGTAGCGAGTCTCGCCGGTACGGCGTTGCTCCGTGCGGACGCGGCGCCGCCGACACCTGTCTCCGACTCGGGGACGACACCTACGCCGGTGAGTGACCGTCCGGCGCGGACGGCGGTGTTGGACGCACTCGACCGGTCGTTTCCGGACTACGCCTTCCTCCACGACCGCGAGGGGCGGTACGTCGATCTCCTGTTGGGTCGACGGAACGTCGGCGAGCGGAGCCGCGACCAGTTGGTCGGCTCGACCGTCTACGAAACGCTGACGACGGACGCGGCCGACCGCGTCGTGACCGCGATCCGGACGGCGATCGACGACTGGGAGACCGCCTCGGTGGAGTACCCCGTCGAGACCGGCGGCCAGACCCGGCGGTACGAGGGGGTGGTCAGCCCGGTCGAACTCGCGGGCGACGACCGGGCGGTGTTGGTCGCCCGGGACGTGACGGAACTCCGGCGACGGCGGAAGCAACTGCAACAACGCAACGAACGGCTGGAGGCGTTCACGTCTATCGTCTGTCACGACCTGAAGAACCCGCTCAACACCGCACAGGGGTATCTGGAGTTGGCGACCGCCGAACTGGACGACCCACCCGAACAGCTGTCGGCGGTCGAGCGCGCGCTCGACCGGGTGGAGGAGATCTCACAGGGTGTGCTGGCGTTGGCCCACCACGAACAGACGGAGTTGGATCTCGACTCTGTCGACGCCGAACGGGTCGCGACGGACTGTTGGACGGTGACGACGACCGCCGACGCGGAGTTGGTGGTGGAGCCGTTCGAACTCCGCGCAGACGAACGGAGCCTCCGGCACGTGTTCGAGAACCTGTTCGGCAACAGCCTCACCCACGCCGGCCCGGAGACGACCGTCCGGGTCGGGCCGACCGCCGACGGGTTCTACGTCGCCGACGACGGACCGGGGGTCGACCCGGAACGCCGGGAGCTGGTGTTCGAGACGGGCGCCTCCTTCGGTGACGCCGGCTCCGGGATCGGGCTGGTCGTCGTGGAGACGGTCGCGGACGCCCACGACTGGACGGTCGATCTGACCGAGTCGTGGGCCGGTGGCGCACGCTTCGAGTTCGCCGGTGTCGAACGGTCCGAGACGGACAGGAACCCCTAGCTTCTCGCCGACGAGCGCCCCGAGATCCACTCCTCCGTCGAGTGTCGCCAGACGAGCGCCCACCCCCGTTTGTCGCCTGCGTCTCACTCGATCCACCCCGCCACGTCTCCCCGCCGCCTCCTCCACTCGCCCACGCCGAGTCGTTACTCTTATGCATATCTCTCACCCACAGTATACACGAGAAACATGACCGGCGAGGACAGCGAGGCGGGACGGGAGACGGAGGCGATCCACGCGGGGTTCGACGCCGGGTCGGCGGCGGGGTCGCGGTCGCCGCCGATCCACCAGTCGGCCTCCTTCGAGTTCCCGAGCGCCGAGGCGGCCGCGGAGACGTACGCGCTCCGTGAGGACCGGGACGTGTACACCCGGATCTCGAACCCGACGACCCGGGCGTTGGAACGGCGGCTCGCCGCGTTGGCCGGCGGGACGGACGCGGTCGCGACGAACTCCGGGATGGCGGCAATCGACACGATCACCACCGTGTTGGCGCGGGCCGGCGACAACGTCGTCGCGAGTGCGGAGATGTACGGCGGGACGAGCAGCTACCTCGCACAGACGGCCAGTCGGCGCGGGGTCGAACTCCGGACGGTCGAGACGACCGACCCGGGGGCGTACGCCGAGGCGGTCGACGACCGGACGGCGTACGTCCACGTCGAGACCATCGCGAACCCGTCGCTGACCACCCCGCTGTTGGCGGCGGTGGCGGCGGTGGCTCACGACCACGCCGCGCCGTTGGTCGTCGACAACACGTTCGCGACGCCCGCGCTGTGCCGGCCGATCGAGCACGGCGCGGACGTGACCTGGAGTTCGACGACGAAGTGGCTCCACGGTGCCGGAACGACGGTCGGCGGCGTGATCGTCGACGGCGGGACGTTCCCGTGGGCACACCCGGACGCAGACTACGCGGAATTGAGCGGTGACAACCCCGCGTTCGGTTTCGACTTCGTCGAGCGATTCGGTGACACGGCGTTCGCGGAGGCGGCCCGTCACCGCGGGGTGCGACCGTTGGGGAACGCGCAGTCCCCGTTCGACGCGTGGCAGACGCTCCAGGGCGTGACGACGCTTCCGGTCCGGATGGAACGGCACTGTCAGAACACCCGGGTCG
>JAHENP010000102.1 GCA_018609965.1 Haloferacaceae archaeon | reverse complement strand
GAACAAGACCGGACGTTCATCGCGGAGGAGGTGGGCCATGACTCGATCCACGACGGCCCGGTCGGGATCGGGATCAAGCCGATCACGGAGTTCGGAACCAAGCGGCTCGTCCGGGAGGCCATCGACTACGCCATCGAGAACGACCGCGACTCCGTCACCCTGGTCCACAAGGGGAACATCATGAAGTTCACCGAGGGCCAGTTCCGCGACTGGGGGTACGAGGTCGCCCGCGAGGAGTACGGCGAGCACGTCATCACCGAGGACACGCTGTGGGAGGAACGCGACGGCGAGGCGCCCGCAGACGCGGTCGTCGTCAACGACCGGATCGCCGACAACATGCTCCAACAGCTGTTGACCCGGACGGACCAGTACGACGTGTTGGCGATGCCGAACCTGAACGGGGACTACCTCTCGGATGCGGCCGGCGCCCAGATCGGTGGGCTCGGGATCGCCCCGGGCGCGAACTTCGGCCACGGGCGCGTGTTGGCGGAGCCGGTCCACGGCTCCGCCCCGAAGTACGCCGGCGAGGACAAGGTGAACCCCTCGGCGATCATCCTCTCGGGTCGGATCATGTTGGAGTACATCGGCTGGCAGGACGCGGCGGATCTCGTTCGCGACGCCGTCGAAGCACAGATCGTCTCCGGGCGTGTCACCTACGATCTCGAACGGCAGCGTGAGGACGCCACCAAGCTCGGCACGACGCAGTTCGCCGAGGAGGTCGCCGAGCGGATTCACGATCTCGCCTGATCGCCCCCGCTCGTGAGGCCCGCGCCGGCTCCCGGCCGTCTCGTCTCCGAACGGCCACCGCGGTTGTCGCCGGCGACGGTTCCACGAAGCCGGCGTCGTAGCCGGTCGTCGCCCCGTCCGCTCCTCTCGTCGACCGGTTGTATTTTCCCCCACGCGGGGAGCCATCGACCAGATTATTGCTGTCCGCTATCAGTAGCCAACCCGTAGGATGGAGTTCACAGAGACGGCCGCCGGGTTCCGTGTGGTCGACACGGTCGGCACGACACTGACAGTCGAGACGGACGGCTGGCGGTCGCCGGCGCCGACCGCGCCGTCCGTCGAGACGGCGTTGGCCGGCCGCGTCGACGGGCCCGAGGAGCCGGTCGCGGTCCAGACCGCCGAGACCGCCGGGCTCCGGCTCCCGTGGGTCAAACTGGTCGTGGTCGATCTGGAGACGGAGACGTACCACCCCGTTACCGCGGGCGACGACGGGCTGTCGTTGCCGGCCGGCCGGTACCTGATCCGTGCTACCACACCGGTACGGTTGTTCGTCCGGGTCGACGGTCCGGTGACAGTCACTGGAGACGACGGAGCGGTGATCCGGTTCGGCGGGTCGACACCGATGTCGGTCGGTTTCGAACCGTCTGCGGACACGCCGGACACGACCGTCACCGTCCCGCGGACGGTCGACGGGGTCGCACGGGCCGTCTCGACGTTCGGCGCCGGCGCGGAGCTAGCCGGTCCGGACCGGTCGTGGCCGAGTGTCAGACACCGCCCGCCGTTGGTCCAGTTCGGTGACGAGACGGACGTGCCCAGCGAGGTCGCGACGGCGGTCGACGAGACGGACATCCGACTGCGACTCCCCGAGAGTCTCCAGACAGTGCTCGCGAGCGCCTCACTCGCCTACTACCTCGACGCGACCGTCTCCGTCGAGCCCGGAACGACACCCCGACTCGACCTCGACGGGACGACGGTGTCGTTGGGGCCGGACGGCCCCGTCTCCGTCGGCGAGGGCGTGGCAGTACAGACCGGTCCGGTCGCGTTCGCCAGCCGCGTGAACCGACTCCTCGAACGTGTCTTCTTCGGGGACTGTCTGGTGCGGGGGGCCGGACCGCACGGCGACCCTGTCGCGGCGGCCGACCGGCTGTCGAAGGCGGCTCTCGACCCCGACCGGCTGTACGACGCGCCGTTGGCGACACGCGCCGAGCAGTACCTCGCGGCACCGTTAGCGCCGATTCTCGCCGACCTGCCGGAGTGGCACCTCTCTCTGTCGGTCGGTCCGGCCTACCGGACCATGGACGTGTTGTCGCGGACCGTCCACACACTGCCGGCGCTCGTCCCCCCCAGGGGACGCCGGCTGACAGCGGAGACGGTCGCACGCGGCGGGGTCGCACAGACCGACGGCGGGGAGCAACGCGGTGGCGCCGCGCCGTCTCCCGTGACACAAGGGCCGCCCGCCGACCCCGTCGAACCACTCACGCCGGACCGCCCACTCGACACCGCCGAGTCGTGTGACGCGGAGCGGTCCTCCAAGCCCGACGGACGCGTCGCTGCCGCACACGACCACGGGACGATCCACGGCTGGTGTGCGCCCGGCCGGCCGGTCACCGCCTTCGACGCGGTGCCCGCAGGGTTCCGTAACCGTGATCGGTTCGTCGACGACGACGACAGCCCGTTGTCCGTGTTGGCCGTCGCGGGTGCCGACGACCACGGTGAACTCCCCCGCGTCGTCGACCAGTACGGGCGCCGCCGCGAACGGCTGGGGCTGTCGGTGGAGACGCTGACGGCACCGACCGTCGCCGACCTCGCCAGGGCGTTCGAGTGTGGTGTCGATCTCCTCCACTTCGTCGGCCACCGAGAGCCCGGCGGGTTGGTGTGTGCCGACGGCGTGTTCTCGCCGACGACACTCCGGGAGTCGAACGCGCGGACGTTCTTCCTGAACGCGTGTGGCTCCTCCCCCGACGGTGTCTCGCTCGTGGAACGGGGGAGCGTCGCCGGCACCGTCACCTGCCGGGACGTGCTCGACGAGATGGCGACGAGCGTCGGCGTGACGTTCGCACGACTGCTCGCACACGGGTTTTCTGTCGCCGGTGCGACCCGTGTCGCCCGGCACCGGACGGTCGTCGACGCCGACTATCTCGCCGTCGGCGACGGGACACACGTGGTGTCACAGTCCGACGATATTGCCCCGTCCCAGTACCGGATCGAGACGCTCGGCGACGACAGCGTCGCCGTGGTCGCTCGGAACTTCTCACCCGACCTGGCCGGCGCCCAGTTCTACAACGAACGGATTGTGTCCGACGGCTCCCCCCGGCTCAACGGGCAGTGGAGACGCTGTGAGATGACGACGGCAGAACTCGACGCGTTTCTGTCGAACAACAACGGGCCGTTCTTCTACGACGGGACGATCCGCTGGACCGACGACATCCGGAGGGAGCTACTGTGAGTGTCGGCCGCGAACGTCTGCCTCTGGGCGTCGTCACTCTGCCCAGTCGGGGTCGGTGCGTGGCGGTGTGAACACGTCGACACCGACGACCCGTTCCTCGCCGCGGTTCTCGGCGGCATGTGGCTCTCCGCCCGGAAGAACGTACGAGTCGCCCGGCCCGACGACGATCTCCTTGCCGTCGACGAGAAACGTCAACTCCCCCTCGGCGACGTAGCCCGCCTGTTCGTGCGGGTGGCTGTGCTCCGGGACGGTCGCGCCCGGCTCGATCTCGAACTGCTGGACGCTCGTCTCCTCGCCCGCCGCTCCCTGTTGGAGGAACACGTCCGGCACCGCCTCGACGCCGTCCGCGTCCGCGTGACTCTCCGTGTCCACACCGTCGGTACCGGACGACCGATAAAGAGTCTCTGGGTGTGAGGCTCGGCCGTCGGGCAACGACCGACTACCCCTCCCACTCCTCGAACGACCGGTAGACACCCTTCGAGAGATACCGTTCGCTGGAGTCACAGAAGATCGTCACGACGCTGTCGTGTGGGGCGTCGACAGCCCCCGCCCGAATCTCCTCGGCGACCTGCTGGGCCGCGAGTGAGTTGGCGGCCGCGCTGGAGGCGACCAACTGCCCCTCCTCGGCGGCGAGCCGTTGCATCTCCGCGTGGACTTCCTCGTCGGAGATAGTGAGCAGGTCGTCGACGACATCGGGGTCGAACAGCTCGTTCGTGGTGGGGTCGTGGGTGCCGATCCCCTCCGTCTTGTACGCTCCTTCCTCGGGGTCGTCGTCGAAGAACGCGCCGTACATCGACCCCTCGGGTTGGACCGCGACGATCCGGGTGTCGGGGTCGCGTTCCAACGCGTACTCGGCCATCCCCATCAGCGTGCCGCCGGTGCCGGTGCCGGCGACGACCGCGCCGACCTCGTCGTCCAGTGCCTCGTACACCTCCGGCGCGGTCGTCGCGTAGTGTGCCTCCGCGTTCAACGGGTTCGAGAACTGCTGGGGGACGACCCCGCCGTCGAGTTCCTCCGCGAGCGCGTGGGCCCGTTCGATGGCACGACCCATCCCCTCGTCGGTGGGTGTGTTGATCACCTCCGCACCCAGCGCACGCATCAGCTGTTGTTTCTCGACGCTGAACCGTTCGGGGACGACGAAGACGGCGTCAAGGCCCAACTGGCCGGCCGCGACCGCCAGCCCGATCCCGGTGTTGCCGGCGGTCGGCTCGATCACGGTGCCGTCCGGGTTGAGATCCCCAGCCTCCAACATCCCCTCCAGCATGTACTTCCCGATGCGGTCTTTCACCGAGGCACCGGGGTTGAACGACTCCAGCTTGGCGTACACCGGGACGGCCTCTGGCGAAGCGCTCACCCGCACCAACGGCG
>JAHENP010000101.1 GCA_018609965.1 Haloferacaceae archaeon | reverse complement strand
GTTGTCCGTCCGGCTCCGTGGGGTCGTCAGCTCGGAGTCGGGGTTCGTGTTCGCCGCCCGCCGGACGGTCGCGGCCGTCGCCGCGGCCCAGCGTGGTGACCAACCACCGTCGACAGACGACGGCCCTACCGCCGCGGTGAGCAGTCTCCGGAGCCGACTCGGACGCCTCGCCGGCGCGGGTGACACGACGACCGACGAAGCCGAGTCGGCCGAGGAACCGTCGTCGGGCGCGGGCGCGAACCTCCCGGGACAGTTGGGCGGTGCGACGACCGACGACGGTCCCTCGGACGGCCCGGCGAGGAGTGGGGTCCACCCGCCAGAGTCGACGACGACCCGCGGTGCGACCGGGACAGACCACGAGGACGCCTGGAAGCTCGTGGAGGGTGAGTCGTGACCAGAGTGATCGAGACGGAGCGGTGGGCCGGCATCGCGGCGGTGGCGCTCGTCCCGATCGGACTGGGCGTGTTCACCGAACACCCACCGTTCGTGCTCGCCGGGATCGTCGGGGTCGGCTACGCCGCCTACGCTCGCGGGGACACGGTGCCGACGCCGGCGCTCCGGATCGAGCGGACGTTGGACCCGCCGACACCGGAGCCGGGCGAAGACGTGACCGTCACGGTGGAGATCCACAACGACGGTGGGTTCCTCCCCGATCTGCGGGTGATCGACGGCGTGCCGGCGGCGCTCGCGGTCGACGACACCGCCCGGTTCGGCACGGCGCTCCGGGGCGGCGGGTCGGCGCGGTACCAGTACACGCTGACCGCGGTCCGCGGAGAACACGAGTGGGAGCCGGTGACGGCGATCGTCCGCAACGCCAGCGGCTCCCGGGAGGCGCGTGTCGAGGTGGACACGCAGACCACACTCCAGTGTCACCCGGAGCTGGACGCGACCTCGACACTCCCGTTGCGCGGGCTAACGGCGCCGTTCAGCGGCCGGGTGCCGACAGATGTCGGCGGCAGCGGGTTGGAGTTCTACGCCACCCGGGAGTACCGGCACGGGGACCCGGTGCGACGGCTCGACTGGGCACGGCTCGCCCGGACGGGTGAGCTGTCGACGTTGGAGTTTCGCGAGGAACGGGCGGCGACGGTGGTGTTGCTGATCGACAGCCGGCGGAAGGCGTACCGGTCGCCGGACCCAGAAGAACGGAACGCGGTCGAACGCTCCGTCGAGGCGGCGACACAGGCGTTCTCGGCGTTGCTCGACAGCGGCGACCGGGTGGGTGTCGCGGCGCTGGGCCCCGGTGAGTGTTGGCTCCCGCCGAACACGGGGAGTGACCACCGTGCGGCCGCCCGGGAGCTGTTCACCGCTCACCCCTCGTTGGCCGCGACGCCGTTGGAAGACCGGTTCCTCCCGACGACCTGGCTGGTCAAGTTCCGCCGGCGGCTGCCGGCGGACGCACAGGTCGTCTTCTTCTCGCCGGTCGTCGACGACTTTGCCGTCCAGACGGCTCGGCGGCTGGACGCGTACGGCCACCTCGTCACGGTCGTCAGCCCGGACCCGACGACCGACGAGACGGCCGGCACACAGTTGGCCCGCGTGGAACGCAGCAACCGACTGTCGGCGCTGCGGTCGTCGGGACTGCGTGTCGTCGACTGGGGCGAGGAGACCCCGTTGGAGACGGAGCTAGAACGCAGCGCCAGGCGGTGGTCGGCGTGACGGGCGTCGACCACACGCCGCCGGTGGAGGCGGCTGTCGCGGTCGCGGCCGTCGGCGCAGTGTCGGCCGGCGCGTTGGCGCTGGGGTCGGTCCTCGGCGGGACGGTCGGTGCGCTCGGTGTGGCGGTGACGTTGGTCGGCGTTCTCCGGGGGCGGCTGTCGGCCGTCGGCGGCGGCGCGACGCTGTCGGGGTTCGGGCTGTTGCTCGCCGGACTGGGGAACGCACCACCCGGCTCGTTGTTGGTCGGTGCCGTCGGGACGGTGTTGTTGTGGGATCTGGGGGACCACGCCGTCGGGATCGGCCAGCAGTTGACCGCGGAGGCGGAGGCCGGCCGGCTCGTCGCGGTCCACGCCGCCGTCAGCGTCGCGGTCGGGATCGCTGTCGCCTCGGTCGGCTACGGGATCTTCACGGCCGCGAGTGGCGGCCAGCCGGCCGTCGGCGTGTTGTTCCTGCTCGCTGGGGCGATCGGGCTGGCGGTCGCCCTCCGGTGAGTCCGGCCGTGTCGGCCCGTGGGACGGGTGCCGCCACCGGACGGCTTTTGTCGCTTGGTCGGCAGTTTGTCGTATGGACCGACCGTCCGCTGCCGAGTTGGACGCGGACGACCTGGGGTTCCGGCACCGGCCGGAGACCGACCAGTCGTTCGAGAACGCGCTGGCGAAGGCCCGTGACGGCCGCCGGCTCACCGTCGACGACGCCGTCGAACTGCTGACGACCGGGACAGAGACGGACGGCCTCGACCCCGAGCGGACGGAGGCGGTGTTGACCGCTGCCGACCACCGCCGCCGCGAGGAGGTCGGCCAGCAAGTGACGTTCGTCGCCAACCTCAACAACAACGTCACCACCGCCTGCAACACGGGCTGTCTGTTCTGTAACTTCAAAGACACCGCAAGCGCCTTCGAGGCCGACAGCGATGTCGATCACCCGGGGTTCACGAAGACGCCCGCGGAGTCCCGCGAGATCGTCCGGGACGCCGTCGCACGCGGCATCTACGAGGTGTGTTCCGTCTCCGGGTTGCATCCGGCGTTCGCGCTCGACGCGGAACACCACGAGATCCTCCAAGGGTACGACCACCCAGCACGCGAGGTGAACTACAAGCCGCCGGCGGTCTACGACACCGACCCCGGCACCTACACCGAACAGATTGCCGCGATGGCCGTCGACGGCGTCCACGTCCACTCGATCACGCCCGAGGAGGCGTACCACGCCCGTCGCGGGACGGAGTGGTCGTACCGCGAGGTGTACGACCGGCTGGTCGACGCCGGGCTCGACTCTGCGCCGGGCACCGCCGCGGAGATCCTCGTCGACGAGGTGCGGGACGTGATCTGTCCGGGGAAGATCGACACGGAGGGGTGGCTCCAGGCGACAGAGGCGGCCGTCGACGCCGGCTTAGACGTGACGGCGACGATCATGTACGGTCACGTGGAAAACGAGATGCACCGCGCCCGCCACCTCCAACGCGTTCGGGAGCTTCAGGACCGCACCGGCGGGATCACGGAGTTCGTCCCGTTGTCGTTCGTCCACGAACGGACACCGTTGTACGAACAAGGTGTGGTCTCCGGCGGCGCGACCGACCGCGAGGACAAACTGTTGATCGCTGTCTCCCGGTTGTTCCTCGACAACGTCGAGAACATCCAGACCTCGTGGGTGAAGTACGGCGACGAGAAAGGGTTAGAAACGCTGTCGTGTGGCGCAAACGACTTCATGGGGACGATCCTCTCAGAAGAGATCACCAAACGAGCCGGCGGCCAGTACGGGGAGTTCCGGTCGTTCGACGACTACGTGGAGCTGATCCGTAGCGTCGGCCGGCGCCCGGTCGAACGGTCGACGGACTACCGCCGTCGCCGGGAGATCACGGCCGACGAGGGGCCGTACGGCCCACAGTTGGGCCCCCGTGCCGACGGGAGCCCGTTGTTGCAGGCGGAGTCCGTCTCGCCGCCCGCAGACGACTGATCGACCGACTCTCGCCGCCCGCGGCCGACTGACCGAACAGCTTTCGCCGCGCGGTCCCGACCGATCACACGAGAATCTGTATTAGAAACTGACGAACGGTGAGAGACGGCGCAACGAAACTAACAGTCGGGCGTGAGTGTGGCTCTCACCCGTGCCTTTTTGACCGAGAACCGGCAAGAGATATGTACATGGGCTTCGGGAGCTACGACGAATCCGAACAGGAGAACCAGGAGCTGGATTCGGACCTCACGGACGACGACACGGTCGACGCCGGCGATGTCGCACACGAGGGGGACGTAGAGTTCGAGATCGGGGCGTCCAACGACGAGCTGTTGGACAAGCTCCAGGATATCAAAGACGAGTGACCGAGTGAAGTCCGGCACACGGACGCTCGGTGTCGCGGTCTCCGGCGGGCAGACCGCGACAATCGCCGGCGCGGTAGTCCGCGTCGACCGCGTCGTCGACGGGTTCGCGTACGCGACCTGCGAGGTCGGCGGCCGCGACGCGACTGCCGCCGTCGAGTCACTTCTCGCCGAACTGGCGCGTGAGGACATCCAGTACCTCCTGACGGCCGGAGTCGCGCCCGCCTGGTTCAACCTGTTGGATCTCCCCCGACTTGCCGAGACGTTCGACGGACCGGTCGTCGCCGTCTCCTTCGAACAGAGTCCAGGGTTGGAGCCGGCGTTGCGCGAACAGTTCGACGGCGAGGCGTTGGCCGACCGGCTTGCCGTCCACAAACGCCAGCCGCCGCGTGAGCGGGTGGCCGTCGGCGACGAGACGGTGTGGGTGCAGGCCGCTGGTTGTGCGGTGACGACCGCACGCGAACTCGTTCAGGCGACCACCCCCGACGGAAGCGGCCGGCCGGAGCCGTTGCGGGTCGCGCGGCTGGCCGCCCGCGCCCGTCGCCGCGACCGCGAGTCGGGGTGAGTCGCCCACCCAGACCACATCACGTGGGAGCCGACAACCGCACGGCACTTCTTCGCGGCGCGCGACCGAGTAGTATGGACGACTCGCTGTGTGTGAGCGACTGTACGGACTGTCCGCGGCTCGTCGACTCCCGGAGCCAGATCGTGAACGGTGTCGGCCCGACGGACGCGCAGTTGGTGTTCGTCGGCGAAGGACCGGGCGCCAACGAGGACGAGGAGGGGGAGCCGTTCGTCGGCCGTTCGGGGACGGTGTTGGACGACGCGCTCGACAACGCGGGACTCGCGCGTGAGGCGGTCCGGATCACCAACTCCGTCCGGTGTCGCCCGCCGGAGAACCGCGACCCGCGCAGCGGCGAACTCGACAACTGCCGACGACACCTCGCGACGGAGCTGGCGGCCGTCGACCCCGCGGTCGTCGTCGCCTTGGGGAAGGTGCCCGCCCAGAACCTGCTGGACCGGTCTGTGGCCGTCACCTCGGAGGCGGGGGACGTACACGACGCCCGCGTGGGGGAGACGACACACCGCGTGTTGATCTGTGTCCACCCCGCCGCGACGCTGTACGACGCCAGCCAACAGGACACCTTCGAGTCGACGATCCAGACGGCCGCTGATCTGGCCGGC
>JAHENP010000100.1 GCA_018609965.1 Haloferacaceae archaeon | reverse complement strand
TCCACAGACCAGACGCCGACACAGCTCCAACTGTTTCGGGCGGCTGTCGAGGCGTACGAGCGCGGCGGTGCGACGGATCGGTTCTCGGCGGCCTCGGCGAACCGTGAACGGCTCGCCGCGGAGTACGAAACGGACGAGGCGTTGCTGAACCGGTCGCTGGCGACGGCAACGGCGTTCCGGACGACGTGTGACGGGCGGTGTAGCGACCCGCAGACCGCGCTCCAGGCGTTCGGCCTCGGCGTCTTCGACCGGTACACCGAGGCACGAACGGCCGTCGGCGGCGCTCGACAGGCAGCGGCGTTGGCCGACGAACACGGACTCACGTCGCGACTCGAGACCGCAGACGAACAGACCGCGTGGGGCACCACCGCACTCCAGTCGCTGACGATCGCCTCGGTCGGGGTGATCGGCGGCTACACGCTGGTGTTTGCGTTGTTCGGCGCGCTCGTGATGGCGCGGCTGAGCCAGTGGGGAGCCGACGCGAAGGACGCGACGCTCGGGGACATCCTCCCACGGGAGCCGTTGGAGGTGGAACGGTGACGACCAGCCGACTGCTGACCGTGGTGGTCGCACTCGCGGTGGTGTCCGGCGCGTTCGCGGCCCCTGCGACCGCAGCCACGACGACCGTCGAGATCGAGGCGGCGACTGACGAGGACGCGACCGACCAGCTCACGGTCAGCTTCACCACGAACTCGAACGGCACCGTCTCCGTCCCGGCCCAGCTGAACGACGGTCCGGCACAGTTCATCTTCCAAGGGTGGGAACGGACCGACGGTCCCGGCTCCGGCGGAAACAACCAGTGGGAGGCCGTGCCGGGGGCCGAGTACAATGTCGAGTACGATGTCGTCGTCGACGGTGACGCCACGGCGGGGAGCTACGGAGCGCAGTTGCTCGTCGAGCAGGAGGGTACAGAGATCGCGAGCGAGGAGCTCAGCGTCAACGTCGAAGTGCTCACGCCGGCGTTCGCGGACCAGGGAACCGTGTTCCCGACGGTCGAAGTCGACCAGGTTCGCGAAGAGCCACAGGAGGTGACGGTGTCGGTCCCGGTCGAGAACACCGGTGACGGAGAGATGGTTCTCGAGTCGGTGGAGACGAGCGGGCTCCCGACAGGCATCGAACTCGCCAACAACCGTCTCGAGACGAACCGCCTCGATCCGAACGAGCGCACCGACGTGTCGCTCGATCTGGCAGTCGACCCGTCTGCCGGGGCGGGGACGTACGACTTCACCGCAACTGTTCGGGACAACCTCGGCAACGAGGAACAGGTGCCGGTGAGTCTGACCGTCGACGAGTTGGCACCGCGGTTCGGCACCATCGACGACCCGTCCGTCTCGGTGGAGGTCGACCGCGTCGGTGACGGACAGGCGACTACCGACGATGTCGTCTTAGTCCCGAACACCGGGGAGGGGGCGCTCAGACTCACCGACATCGCGTTTGAGGAGAGGTCCGACGGACTGGCCGCCACGAGTTCGGTCAGCGACAGACTGATCACAAGTGAGTCGACAGACCAGGTCGGATTCACGGTGTCGGTGCCGCGTGACGTGAGTGCCGGCCAGTACACGCTGCGTGGTGTCGCGGAAGATTCGACGGGCGCATCACAACAGTTCGACACGAACGTCGATGTCGACGTGTTGTTCCCGTCGATCGGCTCAGTCTCCGGACAGTCAGGGACCGTCGAGTTCAATCGTGTCGGACAAAACACACAGACCACGACGTTCGACGCAGCGGTTCCGAACGTCGGCGCGGGGAACATGCGTCTCACGGACGTCAGCGTCTCCGGGGTTCCCAACGGGATGACCGTGACAGACAGCAGCGTCGACGGTGACATCGTCGCGCCCGACGAAGAGGGGTCGACACAGTTCGACGTGCGTGTCGACCAGAGTGTCTCGAAAGGAAGCTACCAGCTCACCGCCACTGTCGAGGACACACTCGGCAACACGCGATCGTTCCCAGTGACAGTGACCGTGGAGAAACCGCCGATCCTCGGTGTGAGTCAGCCGGTGTCGTTGGGTGACGTGCTCGTTGGAACGGAGGCAGACGGGGCCGTCGAGATCGCGGAGTTGGGCGGAGAGACGGGAATCGACGGACTCGACGTGTCCGTCGAGTCGACCCCAGAAAACGGGTCGATGTCCGTCGACGCGCTCAGGACAGCGAGTGTCGCTGCGAGTGGGTCGACCACCCAGACGGTGCCCGTTGAGGTGGCAGACGACGCGCCACAACACGAGACGCTCCAGTGGGACATCACCGTTAGCCCCGAGGACAGTCGGTCGGTGACGAGAGAACGAACGGTCACCGCACGGGTGATCTACCCGCCGGAGTTGGCGAACGTCTCGACGGCGCCACAGCAGTTCAGCTTCGACAGGGCACGGCCAACCAGCGACTACGAGCAGACCGCGACGGTGACGTTCGACAACGCCGGCGACCTCCCGATGACGGTGACGGACGTGACGGCGAGTGTCGACGGGCCGTTGTCGGTGCGGACGGAGTCGGTGCCGGAGACGGTCGGGGGGATCTCCACGGGGTCGTTCGACGTGCCGCTGACTGCGACACCGGAGACGCCGGAGGGGAACTACACATTCACCGTCACCGTCGAGACGGCGGACGCCGGCTCACAGACGATCACACGCGCGGTGAACGTCCGCCACGAGACGGAACTGACGTTGGAGACGGACTCTGTCGCGTTCGGCGAGTTGACGATCACCAGCGAGCAGACCCGCGCGGTCGACGTGGCCGAGGGGTTGGGGTACCAGTCACTTGACAACTTCACCGTCACGCGTGTCGAGGGCCCGGAGTCGTTCCTCACGGTGACGAACGATCCCGGCGAGTCACTGGCGGCCGGAGAGACTGACCAGATCGTCTTCTCGCTCCGGTTTGCGACGAGCGCGCAGGTGTATCGGGACTACGAGTGGACGTTCCGGATCGACGGAGAGCGGGCGGCCCCACGGACTCTCACCGTCACTGCGCGTCCGAGCCCGTACTCTTTCGACAGTCTCCGGGAGAACGTCACCGCGATCTCCGAGTCAGGTGAGGAGGCGTGGCGCGACCCCGTCGCAAACGGTGTCGCCTCGACACTTGATGAACTCGAAGGCCGACTCCGCAACGAGGGTTCGGTCGGCCGTGACACGCTCCCGACCGCGTTGGCGATGGGACGGGCAGCGTTGTTGTACGCCGACGCGATCGAGGGGACACAGACCGCACAGGCCGACGGGAACTACAGCCTCGCTCAACAACGGATCGTCCGGGCAGCCGTCGCGCGCGACCAACTCGTGACGTTCTCACAGGGGCTCCCGTCGGCGCTTCAGGACACTGCCGCGCCGACCGTGACCGCGGCCAACGAGACGCTCCAAACGGCCGTTGCCGACCAGCGCGCGTTCTACACGGAGTTGACCGGTCCCGAGAGCACATACGCCGACCGGGCACGGGCCCGGCGGGCGTTGGCACAACTGGCGGCGATCACCGGCGACCAGGCGGCCGAACGCCAAAACCAGACGGCGACCCGCAACGCGACGGACGCGTATCTCGCGTTCGTCTCGGAGGCGTCGACACACCGGGCGAGTGCGGACGCGGAGTGGCGGCAGTTCCGGCAGAACGCGACGGTCGTGCTCGCCGGGCAGCCGCTCGTGTTGAACCCCGCGCGGTTCGACGCCGCGACGGCGGCGCTGGCGGCGATTGACGACGGCTACGCGGCCGCAGTCGACGACTACCGCACGGCTGGTGCAGGGTCGGAGGCGGACGCCGTCGCCGACCGACGGGCGAGCGTGAGTGAGCGTGCGACGTTCGTCGAGTACGGGCTGTACGGCTCGCTTGCAGCGTACGCGCTCGTCTCACTGGCCGTGTTGGTGCGGGTGAGCCGGCGCGCGATCCAGTACTACCGGGAGTCTGCCGAGGCGGCGCTCGGGGACTTCCTGCTGGAGGAGTCACTCTCGTGAACTACCCCGCCCTGTTCGGCCTGACGGCCTCGCTGAGGGCGGTCCACGACATCGTCAGACTGCGTCTCGTGTGATCTGACATCCTCCCACGGCTAAACCCGTGGGGTTCCCGGTCACGGACCGGGCAGTCCACGGCGAGAGATCCCCCACTCGCAGTCGGTGGGGCTGTGCCAGTACAACCCCCGACCGACATAACGGGCTTCGTCTACCGCCCCGCCGGTGTGTATATATTTACTTCTGAATTTAGGTAAAATTAACGGAAGTTAAGAATATCAACGTTTGTCGCTATCGGCTTCATCTCACGAGTAAAGTTGTAGGCTTTCTCCTCGTACTACTGTACTTTCTGGACCTCTGTCTGTGACAACTGGCTACCGCTCGGGATGCGTCGGCGCGTCGAACCCGCCGCGCACGAGCGGTCGTGCGACGTGTCGTCGAGCGCGCGGTGGCACCTCGTACCACCCCTGTTCTAGATCGCGATCCACCCGGACCGTCTTCTTCCCGGGTGCCCTCGCCCCGCAGTCCCGACACCGGTACCCCTGACCGCGCCCGGCCGACTCCATCGACCGCTCACACTCACACGTCGGCACCACTCGTCTGGTCCGGTTCAGCTCCCGCAGGGCGAACTTCTCTAACTTGAGCGTACCGTCGTACTCCCCACAGATCGTCACCCGGTCGCCGACCCGCAGCTTCCGCACCCGGTCCCGGAACCGCTTGGTCGGCTCGAACGCCACGCAGTCGAGGGTCGTGTCGTTGTCTGCCTCGCGTTCGTCCGCTACCTCGAAGAAGACGTGTCCACCCGCGCGTGTCTCTGGCGACTCACAGACGACAGCCGTCACGCGGTAGGCGCGGTCCGCGCGGAGCCGCCCGATCTCGCCGGGTTGGAGGTGAGCGTCAGTCCCCTGGTTGGTGTGGAACACCGCCGACCGTGCGACCGGCTCCGCGTCGATCCGGTCGGCGACCTGCTCGACCGTGTCCGGGTCGTCACCGCGAACCCCGCAGAGAATCGGTCCGGGTGCGTTCGGCACACACACCGGTTCGCCCGCGACCCGGTCGACGGTGTCCCACGCCGCCGGGTACGCGTCGGCCGCGGCCGCGAACACGCTCCGCTCGTCCACTTCCCGGGGTGTGCCGCACCGCTCGAACTCGCGGTAGTCGATCCGTTCGTACGTCCACTCGTCGAACGCCCTCCACGCGCCGACGGCCGCGAGCGCACCGACACGCCCTCGACCGATCAGATCACTCTCCTCGGCCTCCGCTCCGCCGGGGACTCGCTCCCCGCCACGAACCCGCTCCCCACCACCCCAGCCGACAGCCTCACACTCGATGTCGGCGAGTAACCGGAGCGCGCGCCCGGGGGCACACGGCCGCCGGACTGCGTCACGGGCGAACTGCGCGACGGCCACCGGCACCGCGGTCGGATCGCCACCGAAGACGACGACCCCCGGGCTAGCGTCACCGACGAGCGCGAACGCCTCGACGAGATCGACCGCCGCGGCACGCGCTCGGTCCGGCGGCGCGGTGGTGTGGACCGCGACGGCGGCGTTGCCGCGGGTCTTGTGGTCGACGGCCGGTGAGAGCCTGACGAGCACCGACCGCTCGACACCGTCCAGCCGCTCGGCGAGGCGCGCGGCGAGATACGTGGTACACATTCCCTCCGTCCGAGAGTCCGTGTCGTCGACTGCGACGACCGTCACGAGCGACACTCCGCGGACGGACGGATTGAGGGTTGCGGTGCAGCGCGACTGCCGGCTCCCACGGCCGCACCGACTCACCCCTCGTAGCGCAACAGCTCCGGCGCCTCGTCGGCGAACGCCACCGCGTCCGGGCCAAACGAGTCCGCGTACCGCACCAGCAGGGTGACGACCGTCTCCGGCCGCTCGACCCGGTAGCCGTCCGACCGGTCGAGCAGCCCCGCGGTCTCCAACTGCCCGACGTGGTTCGAGACGGTCGCCCGCGACACGCCCAACGCACGGGCCACGTCTGCACCGGTCGGGTCCGACTCCCGGAGTAAGGTGACGATCACACCGCGCGCGGTCTCCCGGCGGAGATACCCGAGTGCGGTCTGTTCGAACGCGGAGAACTGCCCGGCGGGGTAAAATCGTCGGTAGTCGCCGTCGCGACGGGAGACAATCGCCTCTTCCGACTCCAACGCCCGGAGGTGGTGTTGGGTCTCCCCGGTCCCCAGCCGCAGGTCGTCACGCAGTTTCGAGAAGTGTGCGCCGGGCGTCCGCGAGAGGTACCCCCTGATCGCGTCCGGCACTGCCGACGACTCCGACTCTTCGGCGTCGGCGGCCGCGTTACCCGACACCAACGGCGTCGCCGCACCCAACGCGGCGAACCGTCGTAGCGTGTCGCGTTTCTCGTCGTCGACCTCTCTGCTCACGTAACTTGGTAGACGGCAACCGTAAAAAAGCGTTCGGGTCGCGACTCCGCTCCGGCCTCACTCCATCTCGGTTTCCAGTTCCTCGCTGAGCGGCTCGTCCGGCTGGTCGACGCTCCCGTCGCCGCCGGTGACGTCGTCGGCGGACTCGATGGCCTCCTCGCCGTCGCCGACGACCTCGTCCATCTCTGCGATGGCGTCTTCGCCGTTCTCCTCCATCCCGTCCATCCCCTCGATGTCGCCCAGTTGGCCGATGATCTCGTCGATGTCGTCGAGTCCGAGCATCTCGCGGGTGTCGTCCTCGAACTCCAACGAGTCGAGCCCCTCGGAGTCCTGCACGTCGGAGCCGGTCAGTGTCTTCCCGTACCGGCCGACCAGGGAGGTGAGCTCCTGTGGGAGCACGAACGTCGTCGACTCGCCTTGCCCGATCGACTCCAGCGTCTCCATCCCCTTCTCGATGATCGCACGTTCGCCCATCGACTGGGCGGACTTCGCGCGCAACACCGTCGAGATGGCGTCACCCTGCGCCTCCAGGATCTGTGACTGCTTTTCACCCTGGGCACGGATGATGTTGGACTCCTTTTCACCCTCCGCCTCCTCAATGGCGGAGCGGCGTTCTCCCTGCGCCTCCAGGATCATCGCACGGCGTTTCCGCTCGGCGGAGGTCTGTTGCTCCATCGCCTGTTGGACGTCCTTCGAGGGGTTGACCTCCCGAACCTCGACGGACTCTACGCGGATTCCCCACTCGTCTGTGGGCTCGTCCAACTCTTTGCGGATGCGGGCGTTGATCTCCTGGCGCTTGTTCAGCGTGTCGTCCAGATCCATATCGCCCAACACCGCCCGCAGTGTCGTCTGTGCGAGGTTCGACACCGCGGTCTTGTAGTCTTCAACCTCCAAGAACGCCTTCTTCGCGTCCATCACCTTGATGTAGACGACGGCGTCGGCGGTCACCGGGGAGTTGTCACGCGTGATCGCCTCCTGGCGCGGCACGTCCAACGTCTGTGTCCGCATGTCGAAGGCGTACGTGTTGGAGACGAACGGCTCGACGAAGTTGATTCCGGGCTCCAACAACGCGTCGTACTCCCCGAACACCGTCTTCGCCTTCTTCTCGTAGGCGTCGACGATCACCACCGACTGCCAGACGGTGGTCACCGCCAGCACGAGAAACAGCAGTCCGACGACTGCAAGGCTGAATCCGGTCTGTAACAACAGCGGGTCCATACACTGTGGTAAGTTGTACCGACTCCTAAGTGTTCCTACTGTGTTCAGTTTTCGAAGCGACGGCCCTGTCTCGTCTGGCGATCTGCCGGTCGTCGCGGTCGTCGCTGCACCCGCCGGCGTGGACACGCTTATGCCCGCGGGGTCGCCATCGGGCGTGTGGATCGGAGACTCGCCGCGGTTCTCGTCTGTCTCTCTGTCGTCGTCGCCGGCTGTGGCGCCGTCGGGTCGTCGCCGGAACCCGACCGCTCGGTCGTCGACCGTTCCGCCGACGACCGGCTCGGCGTGGAAAGTGGTGTCACCGCCAACGCCTCACTCGACGTGACGACCACAGACGGGCTCGACCGGTGGGAACTGGCCGCGGTCGTCGACCGGACGATGGCCCGGGTGGAGCTGCTCCGCGGGCTGGAGTTCGTCGAGTCGGTCGACCTCCGGGTGGTCTCCCGGTCGGAGTTCCGTAACGGCGGGCGGTTCGGCGGTGACAGCCCCACACACGACCAACTCCGCGCACAGGTCCACGAGGCGACGTTTCTGTTGGGCGAGGATCAACGCGTCGCGGACGCCTACGACCGGCTGTACGGCGACCGCGTCGCTGGCTACTACGACGCGACGGCCGACGAGATCGTCGTCGTCGCCGACAGGGTCGACACCCGGACGTTGGCGCACGAACTCGTCCACGCGCTCCAGGATCAACACTTCGGCGCGCGACCGGTGGACGAACGAGACGCCCGCGCCGCCGTCACCGGGCTCCGAGAGGGTGACGCCCGCTACGTCGACACGTTGTACGACGAGCGGTGTGAGACGGAGTGGTCCTGCCTCCGGGCGCCCGACGACAACGACGCGGCGGGCGACTACGACCGCGAACTGTTCGCGATGCTGTACCAGCCGTACGCCGACGGCGCGCAGTTCGTCCATGAACTCCGCCAGCGGGGCGGCTGGGACGCCGTCGACGCCGCCTACGCCGACCCGCCGACCACGACGGAACAGACGATCCACCCCGACGCGTACCCCGACGAGACGGCCGTCTCCGTGGAGATGACGGACCGCTCCGACGGCGAGTGGCACCCGGTCGTCGGCGCCGAAAACGAGACACTCGGCGAACTCGGCGCGTACGTCACCGTACTCGCCAGCGGCGCGGTCGACACGGAGCATCACACAACCGCAGACGGCCCCTACTCCCCGCGCAACTACAGCCATCCGGCGACGGCAGGCTGGGCCGGTGACACGTTCATCCCCTACACGGACGGCGACCGCGCGGGCTACGTCTGGAAGCTCCGGTGGGACTCCTCAGTGGACGCTCGGGCGTTTGCCGCCGCCTACCGTGATGGGTTGGGTCGGCAGGGCGCGCAGTCCGTCGACAACGACACGTACGTGATCCCGGAGGGCCCGTTCGCGGACGCGTTCCGGATCGAACGCGACGGCGACACGGTGGTGGTGACGAACGCGCCCACCGTCTCTGATCTGGGGGAGATTCGGCCGACAGACTGATCTCTTCACCAGTTCACAAGGTTGCTTGGTACGTCGACGCTAGTTCTGTCGGCACTGGAAGTTCAGACAGCACACGCGACTGAAGCCGGTAATAGCCGTTGTGTGCCCGTTGACAGTTCGCTTCTAGCCACGCTCTCACCTGGGGAGAGTTGAGATAATCAAGCAGATCGGCCATCGAGACGTTCTGTTCGGGAACTGCATAGTAGACGCTGTGCTTCGGGACTACCTCGCCGGTTGGCTCACTGTAGAACACTGGCTCCTTGGCGATGTCACGAAACAGAATTTTCGGCTGTAACACGTCGTCCATCGGCGGTGTCTCGTGCCATGCGTACCACCGCTTCCCCTTCTCGACACAGGAACGGCTCTCCAACGACGCGCTGTACTCTGACAGCCACGTTGCTGTTGTCCCGAGTTCTGACTCCGTCGCGAGGTTACCAGACGAGTCGTACGGGCAGACAAACAGTTTCTCCGTTTCTGTTGGCCGAAATGCTGGAAGCTGTGATCCACCGACAGTCGGCCGTCGCCACTGCTCGTCTACCTGCTCTGGTACTTCCTCGCGCTGCAGAACGTACACGCTGTCGGCACCGGTCGCCAACCCTGGAGAGATTCGTTCTGTTACGTCAGATAACGTTACACCCGTCTCCATTCCCTCGAGGTTAGCACCCCGGACAGTACTCGCCCAACTTTCTCCGTTATCGGGCAGTACAACACTGTGTGTGGTACCGTCACGAAGCTCAATTCTCGTCTCTGGTTCGCTTTCTGACGACGCTCGCCGCACTGTCGTCACTGCTGGGAACGTGATCAGCTCCCCGAACGCGTCTTGTTCGATATGTCGTATCGTCTCGACAGTTTGTCCTTCAGTTGTGAGTAGCTGGCGTAATGCCTCTGCGGCGCCAACGTACTCGAACTTCTCCGGCGTGACGAAAGAGAGGACGCCGCCGTCGCTCAGTAACTGCACAGCCCGCTCAAAAAACAACAGGTACAGATCGAATCGTCCCGTCGCAGTCTGAAACTGTGATCGGTACCGGTCTTTCTCCTCAGAACTCAGTCGTTCAATCGGCACGTACGGTGGATTCCCGAGAATGTAGTCGAACGACTGGTCAGAGAGTGTGCCACAATCGAGAACGTCTCGCTGGTGAAACTCGGTGTGAGCGAGATCACGTTGTTTTACCTCGTCGATCAGCTCTGGGTCGGTGTCGACGCCGACACCCTCTGGCAGTGGTAATCCCATCTCATCACAGACACGTTCGACTGCCGCCGCGAACGGGCCAGTGCCACATCCGGGATAGAGCACTCGGTCGTCGGCGCGTGGCGGATGTTGGTCGAAGACAGCAGCGACGACCCGTTCTGCGAGTTTCGGCGGGGTCGGCACGTGACCCTTCGTCATGTCGAGAAACTCAGTCGTTCTGGTACTTGAACCTCTGCATGGTCACTCGCCGTAGTTGTCGATTCCCTGTTGGACACTGATGTAGCCACGAACGTGTGCGACCAACGAGCGCACGAACCGTTCGAGCGCGAGTTCCTGTCTCGGAACCCAGAAATCGCCGTCAACCCCGTCCTCCTCGTTAGTCAGGACCAGCGCAGACTGGTTGACGGTTCGCTTCCGAACCATCCGGAGACAGAGCTGTTCGACCCTGTCGACGTAGCTCGCTCCCCTGAACTCAGGGTCGACATCGAAATGCACCTCTCTCGGGGACGGGGTCGCCCGAGACGCTTCGTTATCTGCCATCAACATCAGGTACCCGACAAACGGCTGTGGGCTGGGTTCGAACGCCCCAGCTTCGTACGCTTCGAGTAGATCAGTGAAACTTCCAATAGCTTCCTCAGATCGATTGTTCAGGTTGTTCCCGAAGCTGGAGGCGATACTCTTGTACTCGATCACAGCGAGCAGATTCCCCTCGTGAACGACTGCGGTGTCCCACTCCTTCTCGTGTCGGTAGTATCCGGGAAGCGTCGCGTGGTAGTTGTGTCTCACGTCCTCCCGTGGAACCCCGGCATCGACAAGAACGTCTTCGATCAGCCCTGCGAACCCGTCCATCTGCCTCCCTCCGAGCACCTCAGCACGCCTCCCACGGGTTGAATCTGGGGACTCTCTCTGCTCGTCTGCCTGATCTGATCGAGTACTCCAGTACCACTCTACGGCATCAGATGCTTCACGCTCGAAGTTGTCGATCACACGTCGCTGTTGGCTTGTATTGTAAAGTAGCTGCTGACGATAACCGTTAAGAAAATCTCACACTACACTGGTTCGCCGAACGCGTACATCGTGTTCTGGCCGGTCACCTCGACCTCACAGAACTCGCCAGGCTCCACCCCGTGCTCGGAGGCGTTCTGGACGATCACCTGTCGGTAGGCGCCGTCGCGGCACTTCACGGAGTCGGCGGTCCCCTGTTCGACCACGAGCACCTCGTGGCGGTCGCCGACCATCGACTCGTGGGCCTGTTCGACGATGTCGCGTTTGACCGCGCTCATCTCCTTCGAGCGTTCCTTCTTGAGCGTCCCGCCGAGTCCCTTCATCTCGGCGGCGTCCGTCCCCGGCCGCTTCGAGAACCGGGTGACGTTCACCTTCTCGGGGCGCACCTCCCGCAACAACGCCATCGACTGTTCGTGGTCGTGGTCCGTCTCCGTCGGGAACCCGACGACGAAATCCGTCGACAACGTCCAGTGGTCGAGCCGGTCGTCGAACGTTTCCACGATCTCGGTGAACTTCTCGACGCGGTGTTGCCGCCGCATCTCCGCCAACACGTCGTCTGACCCGGACTGCACCGGCAGGTGGATGAAGTTGTACAGCTCCTCGTTGCGGGCGAACACCTCCACCAGTTCCTCGTGAATCCCGTGGATGCCGCCGGGGTTGGCCATCCCGACACGCACCCGGAACTCGCCGTCGATGTCACAGATTCGGTCGAGCAGTTCCGGCAGCTTTCGCTCGCCGGTGTCCCAGCCGTAGACCCCGGTGTCCTGGCCGGTGACGCGGATCTCGCTGGCGCCGGCGTGGACCAGCGCGCGCGCCTTCTCGACGTTGTCCGCGACCGGCGGGGAGTCGATCCGCCCGGTCGCGAACTTCGTGATACAGTACGAACAGTTGCTCGTGCAGCCGCGGGCGATCGGGAGAATCCCGATCTCCCCGTCCAGAATCGGCTCGGTCCCCGCCGTCGCGGTCGGACACTCTCCGTTGCGGACCGCCGTCGGCACGTCGTCCCAGTGGAGCACCTGCGCGTCCACGTCGGCAGACTCGAACGCCTCGCCCTGCGCGAGCGCCATACAGCCGGTGACGATCAGATCTGCGGTCGTGTCGTCCAACTCCTCGGCACGCCGGAGCATGTTCCGTTCCGTCTTCTCGACGACCGTACAGGTGTTGAGGATCGCCACGTCGGCCTCCTCCGGGCCGTCGGCTGGGCGGTGGCCCCCGTCGCGGAGCGACCGCTCGATCCGGCGGCTCTCCCCCTGGTTGGAGGTGCAGCCGTACGTCTCGATGTGGTAGGTCGCCATCTACCCACAGTAGCGGAGCCGGGCGAATGAGGGTTGTGGTGTCCCGCTCGACGGCGTGTGAGTACTCACCACACCCGTCGCAGAGTTTTTACTCTACGGTGTCTCGACAGCGACGAGATGCTCCCCGAGCTGATCGAGACCGACCGCCTCCGGCTGGAATGCCACGACACTGCCGTCACCCCGCGACAGTTCTACGCTGCCAGCGGCGCCGGCCAGACGGATACGATCGACGAGGAGACCGAGTTCGTCTCCTGGGACCCCAACCCCCACCCGAAGAAGACCCACGACCTGACCCGGCAGTTCGCCGACCAGTGGGAGAGTCGCGAGGGCGCGAGCTACGCGGTGATCCCGCGGGACGGCGAGCCGGGCGCGGGCCACTACGCCGGCAACACCGGCCTCGCGTTCGACTGGGACACCCGGACGGCGACGCTGGGTGTGTGGCTCCGGAAACCCCACTGGGGCCGGGAGTACTCCGCCGAGCGAGCGGCGGCGTTGGCGCAACTCGTCTTCGACCGACTCGATCTCGACCTGCTGGCGACGGAAGTGATCCCCGCCAACGAGCAGTCACTGCGGGCCGTCGAGAAGTACGTCGACCGTCTGGGCGGTCGCCACGAGGGCCGGTTCCGCAACCGGATTGCAACCGAGGGGGGTGAGGTGGTCGACGTAGAACGGTACAGCGTCTCCCGCACAGAGTACGAGGCGACCGTCGACGACCCAAAGGCGACGTTCGTCGACGAACTCGACCAGCCGACGCTCGCGGGCGTTCCGCCCGCGGAAGTCGTGTGGACGCCCGCCAACGGGTCCGACACCGGCGACGACGAGTCACCCCCCGGCAACGAGACCACCCCATCCTGAACAGTTAAAAACCGTTCCGGTTCCCACGACGGTCGCCAAGACGACACGCCGAAGTCGCTCCGTCCCCCACACTGATGTATGA
>JAHENP010000099.1 GCA_018609965.1 Haloferacaceae archaeon | reverse complement strand
CGGCTGGCTCTCCGTCGTCGGCTGGGGACCGGACGACGACCGACTGCTCGTCCGTCGTGCACACTCGTTGTTCGACCAGGATCTCTACCTCCTGGATCTGGAGACCGGCGACTACCGCCACCTCACCCCACACGACGGCCAGGCACGGTTCGACAGCGCCGAGTGGGGGCCAGACGGGGAGTCGGTGTATCTCGTCACCGACCGGGACACCGACCGGCTCCAGTTGGCACGACTGGAGGTGGCGACCGGCACCCTCTCGACGGTGGTGGCGGACGCCGACTGGAACGTCGACGGCGTCACGGTCGGGGAGGGCGGGCGGCTCGTCTACTCGAAGAACGTCGACGGCTACACCGAACTGACCGCCGGGAAGCTCGTCGGGCCGGCGAGTGTCGAGCCGCTGGCGGAGCCGGCACTGCCGCCCGGCACCGCCAGCGGGGTCTCCTTCGGGCCGGACGGGGAGCGGTTCGCGGTGTCCGTCTCCGGCCGGACGGTCAACCGGAACTGCTTCCTCGTGGAGACGGCCACCGGGGACGCCGAGCGGTGGACCCACGCCGGCACGGCCGGCATCCCGCGGGAGACGTTCGTCGAGCCGGAGTTGGTCCACTACCCCACCTTCGACGGCCGGGAGATCCCGGCGTTCTTCTCGACGCCGGACGCCGACAGCGAGGGGTTACCGGTCGTCGTCGATGTCCACGGCGGCCCCGAGAGCCAACGCCGCCCCAGTTTCGGGGCGGTTAAACAGTATCTGTTGGCGAACGGCTACGCGGTGTTCGAGCCGAACGTCCGCGGCTCTGCGGGGTACGGCCGCGAGTACGCGAGTCTCGACGACATCGAAAAGCGGATGGACGCCGTGAAGGACCTTCGTGCGGGCGCCGAGTGGCTCCACGACCACCCCTCGGTCGACCGGGACCGGATCGCGCTCATGGGCGGCTCCTACGGCGGGTTCATGGTGTTGGCCGGGCTGACGGAGTATCCGTCGCTGTGGGCCGCCGGGGTTGACATCGTCGGAATCGCGAACTTCGTCACGTTCTTAGAGAACACCGGCGACTGGCGGCAGTCGCTCCGGGAGGCGGAGTACGGCTCGCTTGCGGACGACCGCGAGTTTCTGGAGTCGATCTCGCCGATCAACAACGCCGACCGGATCGACGCGCCGTTGTTCGTCCTCCACGGCGAGAACGACCCGCGGGTGCCAGTGAGCGAGGCCGAACAGATCGTCTCGGAGGTGCGCGAGCAGGGCGTGCCGGTCCGGAAGCTCGTCTTCGACGACGAGGGCCACGGGTTCGCGAAACGAGACAACCAGATCGAGGCGTACCGCGCGGTCGTGGGGTTCCTCGGCGAGCACGTCTGAGCGGCGTTGTGGGTGGGGAGGAGCCGTCGATGTCGTACTGTTCGGTGGCCCTGTGATTGCCGTCCGAGAACGGGCCGACTACGTTCTCGTGGTCGACAACACGACAGACGAGTCGGCGGGGAAATGTCACGTATGGTGATCTCTCTGCTCTCTCACCTCCTCGGCGGTTGTCTCCACATCAGAAACCGCGCGCAACGCACAGTCCCCAGACACAGAGAAATATATTCCTGTTTATGATAAAAATAAACAAAAAGATTAACACTGATCTCAGCAATTTGCTAACGGTATGTCGGATTCAACTGAAAGCGATGCAGAGCGAGGGTCTACTGACACAGATACGACGCGCCGGGAGGTTCTGTCGGCCGTCGGTGGTGTCTCGATGGTGGCGCCGTTGGCAACGAGTACGAACGTGAATCGGGGAGGAGACAATCCGGCTTCTGATCGTGTCGAGTACGTCGAACGACTGAAACACACCAATCCGGTTGAGGTGAGACGCGACGGTGCGGCGCCCGAGCGGACCCAGGTGACGGATACAGTGTCACGTGACCACTGGCTGGTCGTCGAGACCGCCCACGACGCCCGCGACCGGGTTCAGGAGCTGATCGAGCAACACACGACTGATCCACTCGTGATGACTGGTGTCACAACCATCACAGACGGCGGACAGTCGAAAAAAGCTGTCACTGTCGACAGAACCGTCCAGAAGGGTGCAGATTCCGAGAGCAGTCCCGACGTTGAACTCGACGAACTCAAGGGAATCGTGCCGGACACCGTCGCCGGGTCCGTTGACGGGACGACTATCGACGGAATTCCCGTGATTACACGAGAACGGACAGAACAGAAGACAAATGAGTGTGACGGATACAGTTTCTCCGGGAATTACGAAGAACAGATACCTGGCGGGTCCAAGTACCAGACAGAGTCCTGCGGTTCGTGTACGTTTGGCACAGCGGCGACAGACGACGAGACCGGGAACGGAAGGATGATCACCACAGGACACTGCCTGAATAAAAACGAAGTCGTCAGACAGCCAGACTGCCACGGGGCCGAAGACGGGGTGACCGTCCAGTCGTCGGATATCGGAAAGCGAGACTTCGCGTCGGTCACAGTACCGACAACGAAGTCCGGAGAGAAGCTGTACTACCGCCAACTCGCAGATTACAACGGTACATACCACCTGGGCCGCACCGTTCGCGGAATCATCACCGAGAGTTCTCTGCGGTACCACGAAGGAGACGAGAGCTACCAGATTGGCAAACACGGCGCTCGTACCGGGCGGCAGTACGGCTACATTAAGAATATCAAAACGAACAGCAGTGGTCACAGGACGGTTTATACCACGAACACGACCGGCGTGGGTGACTCTGGGGGGCCCTACTACAAGGAGTACCAACAGACAGCCAGAATTTTCGAGACTTATATTGTTGGGATCAGCGCTTGGGGAGTCGGAGGAGATGACTGTCCGTACCCAGAATCTGCCGGCAACACCATGGAGTACGTTGAGGAGGAACTCGGCGTAACAGTCTGACGAGACCGGTCGACGGGATACAGCAGTTACCACTCTCATCGCTGGCTGTGGCGCAGTGGTTGTTCGTCGCGCATGCGGTCTCAGAGAGGCAGTGCCGGGGGTGGTGGGAACGGTCTGCTCGCTGGATTCGGGTTGGTCGGTGGGTTCGGCGCGTTGCTCGTGTCGATTCTGGTGTACTACCTTGTCCCCGCCGCGCTGGCGAACATGGCCGTCAAGAGACAGATCGGGGCGGCGTCCGACCGTTGACGAGCGGTGAGTACATCCTCGCGTGGCTCGTCCCGTTCGTGCTGTCGCTCGTTCTCAACGCCGTCACCGTGGTGTTGTTCCTCACGATTCTCGGAGCCGTGTTCGTCCCCGTGCTCCAGTTTTACCTCCAGGTGGCCGCCTTCTTCATGTTCGGCCGGGCGTTCGGCAGCGTCACCGGCGTGGCCGACGCGACACACCACACCGGCCGACCGGCAGCCTGACCACGGCGAACAACTCCGACACGAAACTCCGTCAGAGTGAACACGACGGCTCCCGAACGGTGTGGTATGAGCACACAACAGGAGCAGGGGGGGCGGACGATCAGGTGTCTGATCGCCAAGGTGGGGTTGGACGGCCACGATCGGGGCGCACACGTCATCGCGCGGGCGTTCCGGGACGCGGGGTTCGAGGTGATCTACTCCGGGCTCCACCGAGCGCCCGACGAGATCGTCCAGGCGGCCGTCCAGGAGGACGTGGATGTCCTCGGGATCTCGATCCTCTCGGGGGCACACAACACGCTCGTCCCGAAGATCGTCAGCGGGTTAGAGGAGTACGGCGCCTTCGAGGACACACTGTTGTTGCTCGGCGGGATCGTCCCCGACGAGGACCGCGCAGAGCTGAAGGAGTTGGGTGTCGCTGAGATCTTCGGCCCCGGGACGCCGATGGAGGAGACGATCGAGTTCGTGGCCGAGAACGCACCCGCCAACCGATGACGAGCGCGGACCGCGAGATCGAGACCGACACGGACGACAGCGAACACGCAGAGCTGGTCGCCGAGCTACTGGACGGACGCCACCGCGCGTTGGCGCGTGTGATCACCAAAATCGAGAACCGCGCGCCGGGCTACCGGGAGATCGTCTCCCGACTCCACGAACACACCGGCTCCGCGAGCGTCGTCGGGATCACCGGCTCGCCGGGGGCAGGGAAGTCGACGCTGGTGGACAAGCTGGCGAAGGCGTACCGCGACCGCGGGGAGACGGTCGGCGTGATCGCGGTCGACCCCTCCTCGCCGTACACCGGCGGCGCGGTGTTGGGTGACCGCATCCGGATGGCGTCGAACGTCGGCGACATGGAGGTGTTCTTCCGGTCGATGTCCGCCCGTGGAAGCCTCGGCGGGCTGTCGACGGCAACCTCCGACGCGGTGAAGGCACTCGACGCGTTCGGCAAAGACCGGGTGATCGTCGAGACGGTCGGCGCCGGCCAAAACGAGGTGGACGTTGTAAAGACCGCCGAGACGGTGTGTGTGCTCGTCCAACCCGGGTCGGGCGACGACGTACAGATGTTGAAGGCCGGCATCTTGGAGATCGGTGACGTGTTCGTTGTCAACAAAGCCGACATGGACGGTGCCCAACAGACCGTCGCCGAGTTAGAGGAGATGCTCCACATGCGCGACGAGCCGACCGGCGGGCTCCAGATGGGCCACCACGGCCCGCTGAGTGACGGCCCCGGTGGCGCGAGTAGTAACGGAACAGGCGATGCCGGGGCGACCGAGGCCGGCGCGAGTGAGACGGCTACAGGAGGCAGCGAGGACGACGGCTGGGAGCCGGAGGTGTTGGAGACGGTCGCCACGGACGGGACCGGTGTCGAGACGCTGATCGAGACGGTCGGGCAACACCGCGACTACCTCGTCGAGAGCGGAGATCTCGACGCTCACGCGCGGACACGGTACGCCGAGGAGATTCGGCAACATCTGCGGGCAGACACCGCCGCGTTGTTGGAGGAGGAACTGGTCGCGCGGGGTGGGGTCGACACGTTGGCCGAACGGGTGTTCGCCCGCAAGACGGACCCGTACACGGTCGCCGACGAGATCGTCGGCCCACTCGCCGACTGTCTGCGCCGCGAGGAGTGACCGGCCGTGGCGGTGGCCACACCGCCAACGGTCAGGCGCGTTCCGCGACGGCGTCGACAGTCGGGTCGGCGACGACGCTCGGCTCCACCTCGTCGACCTGCGGGAGTCGGAGTCTGACGACACTCCCGCGCGGCTCGTTGGGTTCATACCGGAGTTCGCCGCCGAGTCTGGTCACGCCCCAGCGGACGGCCCACAGCCCGAGCCCGCTGCCGTGTTCCAACGGGGTCTCTTTCCCCTCCTCGATGGCGGCCCACTCGTGGGCTGGAATCCCGGGTCCGTTGTCGCGGACCGTCAGCTCGATTGGGTAGGCCCCCTCGCGGTCGGTCACGACGCTGACCACTACCCGTGGGCTGTCCGTGTCGTTGTGGACGACCGCGTTCTGTGCGAGGTGGTTCAACGACCGGTACAACAGATCCGGGTCCGTCTCCACCCGCGCGTCCGGCGGCACGTCCGTCTCGACGGTGAGGTTGGTCGCCTCGTCGTGGAGTTCGCCGGCCACCTCGGAGACGAGTTCACCCAACTCCACCTCCCGGGTCTCCGGCTGGTGGTCGAGCAGTTTGGCGGCCTCGCGGGCGCGCTCGCCGAGGGTGATCAGGTTGTCCGACGCCTGGACGATCCGGTCGGCCGCGAGATCGTTCGAGACGCCGTCGTTGCCGATCTCTTCGGCGAACCCGCGGACGACGGAGAGTTCGTTGCGGAGGTTGTGGCGCACGACCCGGTTGAGCACCGCCAACCGTTGTTCTCGGAGCTTCTGGTCGGTGATGTCGGCTAAGACGACGATCGTCCCGCGGACACGGTCGCGGTGATCCTGGAGCTGTGACACCCGCGGGGCGAACTGCCGGCGCCCCTCGTCGGTGATCAACTCGACGCTGTCGGCGCCGACGAGCCGCGAGAGGGTGGCGCCGATCACGGCCGGCAACGGGTCACCGGTGACCGCCGTCTCAGTCACCTCGAACTGACGTTCGAAGGCGTCGTTCGTCTCGATCACGTCGCCGTCGGCGTCGAGAAACGCAACCGGGTCAGTGATCTCGTCAGCGAGTCGACGACGGCCGTAGCGGCCGGCCGCTGGCGTCGTGTCGAACACGTCAAGCGGTGTCACCGTGCCGGCGACGAGCGCGCTGCCGCCGACGAGCGTCGTCGCCGCGACGAACGCCGCCGGCACCGACATCGGGCCGCCGAACACGACGCCGACGATGGGGGCTCCCAGCGGCAACCAGAGCGCGACTCCCGAGGCGAACCGGACGCTGTCGTAGACGAGACTCGTGTACAGGTGGAGTGCGGTCCCGCCGAAGGTCAACACGACCGCGACGAGAAAGCTTATCGCGACGGCCCCGCCGACGAACGGGCCCTCGAAGCGTGGCTCGACGCCGACCACCACCTGCGACAGGATCGCGGCCACGGCGACCAGCATCGGGAGCGCCACCACCGCGACGCGCGGGCGGGTCGCGAGTTCCCCGTTTCCGGTGTACTGGAGCACGAACACCGTCCACGGCAGTGCGGCGGCGAAGCTCCCGGCGACCACGAGCGTCGTCCACGGCTCGGTCGCCCCGGTGACGCCGACCCCGACGACGGCTCCCGCGGCGATTGCCAGCGTCAACAGAAGTGTGCTCGCCGCGAGCGCCCCCGTCCCAGGCTCGTCGACACGGTAGGCGCCGACCGTGCCGGCGGCGTACAACAAGCCACCGACCGCTAACGCGACGACCGGGGGTGAGATACCGAACAACACGACTCT
>JAHENP010000098.1 GCA_018609965.1 Haloferacaceae archaeon | reverse complement strand
CCGGGACGACCGCCAACGGGCGGTCGACGACTTCTACGACCGGTACGTCGCGTTGTTGTTCGGTGACGGCGCCGACACCAGTCTCCGCGCGGCGGTGCCGACCCCGCCGGACGCGACGGACCGCGACCGAGACCTGTTCGTCGTCTCGTTGGTCAACCGGCTCCTGTTCGTCCGGTTGTTGGAGACCCGCGACGTGTTGGAGCCAGGGCTGCTCGCCGACTGTCTCGACAGCTACGAGCGCGACGGCGCGGACGCGACGGGGACGTTCCACAGGATGCATCTCCGCCCGTTGTTCGATCTGTTGAACACGCCGAAACAACAACGGGTGGGTGAGATTCCAGACCGGTTCGTCGGGGTGCCGTATCTCGGTGCCGAGCTGTTCCGGCAGCCCTCCGGCCCGTTCGAGACGTGTTGGGTGCCCGACGACCCGTTGCGGACGGTCGTCCGGGAGTTGGTCGTCCCTGTCGACTCCGACGACGGGTTCGACCCGGCAATGTTGGGGAGCGTGTTCGAGAAGACGATCAACCACGTTGGCGGGGAGGCGGGGAGACAGGCCGCGGTCGGAGCCTACTACACCCCGGCGGACGTGACCCGCCACGTCGCCGAACGGACGATCGACGCGAAGGTTCAGGACCTGCTCGCCGAGACGTTCGCCGCCTACCCGGCAGACAAGACGGCAGCCGAGACCGTCCGCGAACGGGTCGCCGACGCGGAGCTGTCGACGGTGTTGCGCCGGGTGGAGGAGGGACCGGGCGCGTTCGGGGAGTCACAGGCCGCTCTGTCGGCGTCGTTGGAGGCGATCACCGATCTCTCCGTGTTGGACCCGGCGTGTGGCTCCGGCCACTTCCTCACGACCGCGATGGAGGAACTCCACCGTGTCCAACTGTCGTTGTTGCGCGGGCTCGAAGGGGGTGACCAGCCGGCGCGGGAGCGACAGTACGAGGCGAAGAAACGGCTGGCGTTGGACGTGCTGTACGGGGTCGACATCGACCCGGTGGCCGTCGAGATCGCCCGCCTCCGCGTCTGGCTGAAGATGATCGAGGACGGCTACCAGGCTTCGTTCGGCCGCCTCCCGAACGTCGACGTGAACATTCTCCAGGGGAACGCGTTGGTCGGCTTCCCGGTGATCTCCGACGACCCGACACAGCTCACTGTGAGCGTGGCCGACGGCCGGCTAAGCGAAATCCTCGACGCCCGAAAGCGGTACAAAGACGAGAAGATCGCGAACCCAGACCGGGTGCAGGCGCTGACGGCGGCGGCACGGGAGCGCAGCGACGACGAGTATCTCGACACACTCTCACACACCGTCGAGACGGCCGTGACGGAGCCGGCGACGTTCGACAACATCTTTGAGAGTGTCGAGCCGTCTGCGATCTACCCCACCCTGCAGTCCGTCCGCGCCCGCCGAGTGGTCGACGGTGATGCGGTGCCGCTCGACCCGGCGGCGAAAGAACGGCTCGCGGCCGTCGGCTTCGAGTGGCAGTCGTGGCGCGAGACGAACCGGAGCGCGCGGCTCGACGTGGACGACGTGCTCTCACGGACGGACGGCACCACCGGCCGAGCGGAGCGGTGTCGGGCGTTGCTCGACCAGCTCCGGTCGTTGGTGGCCGAGGGGTTCACTCTGGAGTTGGACCGACAGCCGACGCCACACGATCTCTCGCGGATCGACGCCGACCCCTTCCACTGGGTGGTACAGTTCCCGGAGCTGTGGGACGGTGACGCCACCAACCCCTCCGTCTCCGCCGACGTGGTGTTGGGGAACCCGCCGTACGGGGACGTGCTCGGTGCCGAGCGGTTGTTCACGGCGCCGTACCACACCGGGTCGATCCGTGAGGTGTCGGCCCAGTTTCTGGAACGCCAGTTGTCGTTGTTGGCGCCGGACGGCTATCTGGGGAACGTGACGACCCTGCGGTTGTTCTACCAGTCGTCGTTGGAGTCGTTTCAGGACCTGCTCCGCGACCGGCTGGCGCCGGCAGACGTGGCGTGTTTCGGCTCCCGCCCGGCGAAGCTGTTCGACGACGCCGACGTGCGGGTGGCGCTCCTGACGGGTGCCAGCGGGGACGGCGACGACACTCGCGGCAGCCGGGAGACGGACGGCGACAGCCGTAGCAGGCGGGCGGACAGCGAGAGCGACACCGGTATTCGGACGAGCCGGTTCCGGTTGTTCACCGAAGACACCCGGAGCCAACGGTTCGAGACGCTGTCGTACGCGCCGACGGCGGGGTTGGTGTTGCGCGACCGGATCGGCGGCGACGGTGACGGCGGCCCGATCCTCCCGAAGGTCGGGACGGACACGGTCCGTGGACTGCTCGAACAACTGCGCGCGCAGTCGGAGGTGGTGTTCCGAGACCGGTACAGCCGCGACACCGAGACCGACCACCCGGTGTGGCGCCGCGAGGGGGTGCGGTACTGGATCAACCCGATGTTGGAAGCGTTGTACGACGCCCGCGAGGTGACACCGATCTACTTTACCTCGGAGCTGGACCGGCGGACGGCGTTTCTCGTCTTACAGTCGTCGCCGTACTTCGTCTACTGGTCCGCCTACGGCAACCAACACCACCACAACTGGACCCAGCTGTCGGCGTTCCCGTGGCCAGACCCGGGGCGGGTCCGGTGGCTCGAAGACCACGTGCACACGCTGTCGGATCGGCTGTGGAACGGGATGGTCGACACCTACACCGAGACTGGACAGGGACACGGCACGTTCGACACCGGACAGCTCCGCCCGCTCGTCGACGAGATCGACACGCTCGTCGGTGGGTTGTACGGGCTCTCGGAGAGACAGATCAGATTCGCGAGTGAGTATCTGACCGACATGGGGCCGGGGTTGGGACGGGCGGGGCCGGACGGGTGACCACACCGTCGTATCGGCTCAGAGCCGCTGTGCCGGTCCACCGCGGTCGAACACGCCGTCGGACCGACCACCGCGTCGGATGATCTCGAAGGCGTCCATCAGGTCCGTCCGGGAGACGAGCCCGACGAGGCCGCCGTCGCTGACGACGACGAGCCCACCGACACCGCGGTCCTGCATCACCTCCAGTGCCGCCATCGCGTCCGTCTCCGGGGCGACGCTAACCACCCCCGTCGCCATCACGTCGCCGACGCGGTAGGCGTCGCGTTCCACCTCACGAACGTCCTGTGCGTCCTCCAAGGTGACCATCCCGACGATCTGGCCGCCGTCGACGACCGGGTAGCCGGTGTGTCGTTCACGCACCATCCGGTCCAACAACCCGCCGACGGTCGTCGCCGGTGAGACGGTCTGGACCGCCGGACCGGGTGTCATCACGTCGTCGACGGTCACCCCCTCCAGGGCGGCCCTGATCGCGGTCTGTTGGGCCTCGCCGGAGGCGGCGACGTAGACGAACAACGCCAACCCGACGAGGAGCCAGTCCTGTGAGAGAATCCCGACGAACCCCATCAGGAACGCGAACAGCTTCCCCACGTTCGCGGCCAGCTTCGTCGCCGTCGGGTAGGGGTAGCGGCTGGCGAGCAACGCCCGCAACACCCGGCCGCCGTCCATCGGGAACCCCGGGAGCATGTTGAAGACGGCCAAGACGACGTTCATCAACGCGAGGTAGCCGACGACGAACGCGACGGTCGGCGGGAGCGACACCGCGAGCGCGACGGCGGCGAAGCCGACGCCGAGCCCGACACTGACCGCCGGCCCCATGATCGCGATCACCAGCTCCGCGCGCCACTCGTCGGGGTTCTCCTCGAACTGGGCGACCCCGCCGAACAACCACAGCGTGATCGACTCGATCCCGTAGCCGTACCGCATCGCGACCAACGAGTGGCCGAACTCGTGACACAACACCGAGAGGAACAACCCGACCGCGGCGGCGCTCCCCAACACCAACGGCACCACCCCACCGCCGAGCGCGCCGGGCGCGATCCCCAAGCCGAGCAACCCGTTCAACGGGTCGACCAGCCGCGCGACCTGCCGACTGATCAGCCAGGCGAACACCGGCAGGACGACCAGAAACGTCCAGTTGAGTTGGATCGGAATCCCCGCGACGCGACCGACCCTGATCCCACGCATACCTGACACTCTGTGGTGACGGCTGATAAACTCGGCTCCCGTCGGGTTGATACGCCGGGCAGGCGAACGGTCGGCCGTGACAGAGCCAGTCGTGCGTGACGCGGACGCGGTGCCCGAGCAGCCGGTCGACGCGGCCGAGGGGCTCTCGAAGGCCGTCCTCCTCGACGAGTCCGACGGCGCGCCACACTTCGCGATCAGACGGTTCCGACTCGACCCGGGCGCGAGCGTCCCGCGACACACGAACGCGGTCGAACACGAACAGTACGTCCTGGCGGGCGAGTACACCGTCGGGATCGACGGTGAGGAACACACGGTCGAAGCGGGTGACACGTTGTTGATCCCGGCCGGAACGGTCCACCGGTACGAGAACACCAGCGAGGAGCCGGGGCTGTTCCTCTGTGTCGTGCCGAACGGGGACGACACGATCGACCTCGTCGAGTAGCCGACGACCACAACGCCGTGCCGTGGTGTGTCGTCAGCCCGCTACAGGTCGACACCGACCGCGTCGTCGACGGAGTCGAACCCGTCACGGTCGAGCAGTTCCAGCAGTCCGCGGTTGATGTCGCGGGCGACGGTCGGCCCCTCGAACACGAGCGCGGTGTACAGCTGGACGACGCTT
>JAHENP010000097.1 GCA_018609965.1 Haloferacaceae archaeon | reverse complement strand
GTCCGAGACCAACACCGCGTTCGGGTCCGGCCCGGTCTCACCGGTCGCGTCCGTCTCCAGGTTGAAGTCGCCGACCTGACTCGTCGCACTGAACCCCGCCTCGTTCACCGTGGTGGATTCGATATCTGTCATAGCTCGTCTCGAAGGAGGCTCGCTGCAGTCGTAAACCTGCCGATGCACGGGTCGTGGTGCCGTCTGGCACGCCTCAACGAGGGTGACGACAGCCGGTAGCGTCGTGACCGGGCGGGGACTGCGACCGGGCATCGCGACTGCGACCGGGCATCGCGACTGCGATCGGACATCGCGGCTGCGACCGAACGGCGAAACTGGTAGTACCGTTGCGCCCGTAACAGGCGTGTGTCTACAGAGACGGAGCGGGCGACGGGCGTGGTCGCCGACGCGCTCGCCGGCCGCCTGACCGAGGCGACGCTTCGACACGAGGAGCGCGCCGTCGTCGCCGTGTTGTCGGACCGACGCATCCGCGTGGAGTCGATCCCTGGCCCCGAGGGGGACGACCGTTGGCAGGTTGCGGTGTCGGTCGACGACGAGACGGTCACGAAACACGGCCCGTTCGCGTCGCCGACTGCGGTCGCCGACCGCGCGGCGACACTCGCCGCGGAGTCGGTCGGCTACACTGTCTGCTGTGACGGGCACCGCTCGTGACCGACGCGGCTGTCGCCGATGACATCCGACGAGCCCGGGTCGTCTACGGCGGCTTTCTCGTCGGTGAGGGGATCACCGTCGTCGCGTGTGGCGAGCGAGCCGGGGGTCAACCCACGGACGGGGACGGCGAGTCCGCCACGGGCGCCGACGACCCCGTCGCGGACACCGGTGGTCCACCCTCCGAGCGTGCCGAGGACGACCCCTTCGCGAGCGCCGGCAGCGGAGACGCCACGGGCGTCGGGCTCCTGACCGCCGTCGCCGCCGCCCGGAGCGACCTCGAACAGTATCTCGGCGAGACGGAAGACGAGTTGTCGACCGATCTGGGCGCGATCGCGGCACCACACCTCGACGGAGCGACACCGGTCGTCACCGCGCGGGATCGGGCCGCGGCACTCGCCGTGCGGAGCCGCGCGGTGTACCTCCAGACGGAGACCGCCGGACGCGGGTGGATTCGGGTGCGCGACGCGACACCGTCGGCGTTCCCCGACGGGGAGCCGTTCGCCGGCATCCTCGCGCTGTCGACGACGGTGGCGGCGGACGCCCGCGACCGGATCGCCGCCCAACCCCCCATCGTCAGAGACCGACTGACGGCGGCACTCGACGAGACGGAGCTGTGAGTCGGGACCGTCGGCTCACCCGTCGCCTGCCGACTCACTCGTCGGTCGTCGTCCGCGGGTTGAGGAACCCGCAAGCGGTGTCGGCGGGCAGCGTGACACCGACGGTCGACCGGGATGACGACACGCTCGGGGGACGACGACCACCACTCGGGACCCGAGAGTTCTCCAACGGGGCGGGACAGGATGTAGCATTTATTACTACGAAGCGTGTAAATGTCTACGTGACCGCAGAAGAGCTGCTAACCGCGTGTCCGTTCTGCGGCGTGGAGGGGCGGGGGATCGACCCGGAGGTGCGTCACCGGACGGTGTACGCACACGTCGAGAGCGTCCACCCACACCGCGTCGAGGAGATCACTCCGGGGCCGGCCGAGCGGTGAGACGGCCGGCTACCGGGCGAACACACCGACGATCACGACCAGCGCGAACACGACGACGAGCGGGACGGCCAGCGCCGGCGGGAACCCACCGACGGAGAGGCCGTCGCCGAACAACAACGCCACCGGGACGCCGGCGACGAGCGCCAACACGACGACCAGGGTGACGACGACCAGTCCGTTACTGTTCCCCACCCGACACCACCTCCGCTGGTCGTTCGCGCCCACCACCCGACACGACCCCGCGACCGACGGACGGCGACATCTCGTGTGACCCATCCGGGGGGGTTCTCCGGCGGCCGAGACGTTCGGCGTTCACGGCAGAGGCTCACACCCGACAGGCAAAAAGCTCCCGTCGCCTGTCGTCGATCCAACAGGAGCGACGGCCAGCCTGAACTGGTTCGCCGCCACGTGTCTGGGCACGTCGTGGCCGTTGACGCGGTCGGCGGTCGAACGCCGAACCGAGCGCGTGTTGTCCGACCTCGACGACCGGTGAGGGGATCACGAACGACGGCCAGAACTCGTCTACCACTCCCCGCCACACGACCGGGACGAGCCGCCGTCGACGGCCGCCGCACAGTTGGCGACGATGGCAGGGATCGCCTCTGTCGTGGTCTGGAACGACCGGCGCCGCCGCGAGGTCGTGCTCGTCGACACCCCAGCGGCTGGCGGGAGCCACCCGGCGGCCGGATCGAGCCGGGACAGACACCAGAGGCGGCGGCCCGTGCGGAGGCGCGCGAGGAGACCGGGCTCGCCGTTGAGCTGACGGAGCCGTTGTACACCCGTCGTGTCGCGTACACCGACGACCGGGCCGTCGGCCTCCCGGTGGCGCAGTTCGCCGGCTACCGGACCGACGGCTCCACGTCGAACGCGAGGGTCGAACCCACCCGGGCGTCTCGCGGACGACCGGACTGTTCGACGCCGAGACCCTGCCGGAGACGCGCCGCGACCACGATCCGATCGCGGAGCGGCTCGCGGACCCACCCGCACGGGAGTCGCGCCCCGGTCCCGGGTGGGATTGATCCAACGCGTGACCTGAAACTATTTGCCGTTGTAGCCCGGCGACACAGCCTGTGGCACCACTCGATCCGTCGACGTTCCTCCAGGTGGTTCTGCCGGTCGCCAGCGCCGGCGTCGCCGGCGGCGCGGCGTTCGGTGTGGTCCGACGGGTCCGGGCGGGTGACGCCTACACTGGGCTCGGTCGCCCGTTCGCGGGGGTCGCGGCGGCGTTCGCGGCACTCGCGGTGACGTACGCTCTCTTCGGGTCGCTCGACGCGGACGCCTCCGAGCTGGTCACGCTCGTCGTGTTCGTCGTCGCCGGCCCCTGGTTCGTGTTCGCGCTGCGGTACGCCGGCCGGGGACACGTGTTGCGCCGACGGTGGGTCGTGGTCGGTGGGGTCGCGCTCCTCGTCGG
>JAHENP010000096.1 GCA_018609965.1 Haloferacaceae archaeon | reverse complement strand
GGTTTGCAGCCTGGTCGACATGACCAGACTCCTGGCAGGGCCAAACTACCGTTACTCCTATCCCATACTGGGAGTCAGAGTTACTTTCTGTCCGGAACCCATTGCCAGTGGTTCGAAGGGGTTCTTCGAACGTAGCCTGGGCTGAATCTGATATTATCCGTTTCGTTGGGCGGCTGAACCGCCTCAGTCCAATCATGTACACGGACTCAATTGGGATAAAGGCTCTGTTAGCAGAAACGGGGATGTGTTTTCGGGTTGTCGGATTTATCCCACCCCTAAAGGGGTGGGCTTTCTCCTTGTCACTGCTGTAACTCCCGGAATCTGCGCCGTCGTCACAGTCGCCGCCCGATCACGGTGCGATTCAGTGCTCTCGCCAGACGTTCTCCAACTGCCAGACATCGAGGTCGACAGCCGCGTCGCCGCCACGAGTGAACACGGAGAGCCGGTCGGCGTCGGGGTCGGTCGGGTAGATCCGCGTCGTGAGACAGTGTCGGCCGTCGACGAACAGCTCCACGACGGAGCCGTCGACGAACGCCCGGATCTCCAAGGGACCGTCTGCGGTCGGCGCCGACAGCGGTTCGGCTGCGGTCTGTGCCGACAACGCCTCGTCTGCGGTCGCTGGCTCCGTGTTCGTGGCCCGGCGGTCGACGGTCACCGTCTCCCCAGTGTACCGGACCGGTGTCCGCTCGGCGCCGGCCGCCGACTCGCGGACGACAATCCCGGCCTCCGTCGCGCCGTCGAGTGAGACGGTGCCGGTCAGTTCGACTGCCCGCCCGCGACAGAGTCGTTCGTACGCTCCCTCCGCGAGCGTCCGGTCGACGGTTGCGAGTCGCTTCGTGCGGAGCTGTGTCACCTCCGCGGCGGGCTCCTGTCGGATGTGGTCGACCGCGGGGGTGATCACCCGTGGGAGTGACAACAGCCCGGACCAGCCGGCGTCCCACTGCGCGGCGGCGTCGCGCGCCTCCGGCAGCCACCCCCATGTGAGATAACGGTCGTTGGCGTCGTCCCACAGTGACTGTGGCGCGTAGAAGTCGCCGTGATCGAGGAGTCCGCGCTCGCGGACGCGGAACAACGGCGTGTCGAGGTCCGCTCGGCCGAAGAAGAAGGCGACACGGTCCTGGTCGGAGACGTGGAGAAGAGAACCGCCGTCACCGAACCGGAGCAACTCCGGGCACTCCCAGACGGGCGCACCGCGTGGGCCCTCGCCGACGAGCAACGGCCCGACGTACGCCCACTCGCGGAGATCGTCACTCTCGTACAGCAACACGGCGCCGCGGCCCTCGTCGACACCGGAGCCGATGAGCTGGTACCACCGGTCGTCGGCCCGCCAGACGCAGTGGTCGCGAAACTCCGCGTCCCAGTCGGCAGAGCGGTAGACGTCCAACGGCTCCGGCGCACCGTCGATCACCGGGTTGGTGTCGTCTTTCGCCCAGTCGTCGAGCCCCGGCTGTGTGGTGGTCGCGAGACACGGCAGTTGTTCGCGGTCCCGGCCGCCGGTGTAAAGCAGTGTGGCAGTGCCCCCGTCGGAGACGGCACAGCCGGACCAACAGCCGTCTCGGTCCGGCCCGTCCGGGTCGGGCGCGAGCGCGACCGGGCGGTCCTCCCAGTGGAGCAGGTCGTCGCTGACCGCGTGGCCCCAGTGGATCGTGTCGTGGAACGGGCCGGCGGGGTTGTACTGGTAGAACAGGTGGTAGCGGTCGTTCCACCGGAGCAACCCGTTCGGATCGTTCAGCCAGTTCGCCGGCGGCGCGAAGTGATACGCCGGCCGGTGGTGGTCGTCCGCGAGCCGCTCGCGCAACTGCTGGAACCCAGACGGTGACGCCGGCCGCGCCGGCGGGCGTGTCGTCCCGTCGGCCCTCTCGGTGTCGTCGACCGTCTCCGGGTCGACAGTGTCGGAGCCGACGGCGCCTCCCTCCGAGCGGTCGGCGGGTGGCAACACGCCGTCGCGACCGAGCGCCGTCACGGCGTTTCGGAGGAGCCGGCGGCGCTGGCGGTCGTAACCGTCGCCCGCGCCGGGACACAACGCCCCGCCGAGCCCGAACACGGCGCCGTCACCGACCCGCCACTCGACGGCGACTTTCCCGTGGTAGTCGTCCTCGTCGCCGTAGTGGGCGGCGGCCAACACCGCGCCGCGGTCGGGCAACACCGCCTCGTAGCGGGCGAACGGCGCGGACACACCCGGCCCGGCGACGGTGACGCGGTCGTCGAACCCGTCGAACAACGGGTGGTCGTGGCTTACCGCCGTCGGGAGGTAGCCCGTCGGGTGTTCCGGCTCGTCGCACCCGACCGCGTCCGGACCGACCGCGTCGATTCCCAAGGCCGGCACGGCCGTCAGCGCGTGTGCCGATAGGAGTAGGCCGCCGCCGTCGGCGACGAACGCTCGTAGCGTCTCCCGGACCGGCGCGAACAGATCGGCGTCGTCCGGCACCGTCCGGTCCGGCTCTCTTTCTGCCGGCGCGAGCAACGACCACGACTCCGTCGCCAACGGCTCCTCACGGTGCCACCAGACGGCGTCGTACGCCGCGAGGTCACAGTCGGGAAGCGACGCCAACGCCACCGGCTCGGCGTCGGCGACGCGGTTGGCCACCCGACGGACTGCCGGCCCGTTCGCCCCGTCCGTCAGGACGGCGAGCCGAACCGACCCCAACTCACTCGGTGTGGGTCCGTCCATACTGTCGGTTCCCGACTGCCGGCGGAAAACCTTCCGACGGTGACAGATCACGCGTGGCGACGACGACAGATCACGCGTGGAGCCGCGTGGTCGGCGACTCGTCTGCAGTGTCCCGACCGCTCACGACTCACCGCCGTCGGTGACAGCGCCGTCGATGTCGACCTCGTCGGCGTCGACCCACCACCGCGGCTGTGGCACACGTCCGACGGCAGACATCGCGACCACACCGAGTGTGACGAGCCCGACGCCGCCGGCCAGCAGTTGGTAGGTCGTCGCAAACGAGACCCCGGCGTCGACGAGCGCGCCGACCGCGCCGCTCCCGCCGGACTCCAACAGGAGTGCGACGCCGCTGAACACCGCGTACGCGCTCGCCCGGCCGGCCGGCGGGAGCGTCGACAGCATGTACGTGTCGACCGCCGGGAACAGGGAATGGGCGACCAGTCCGAGCACGACAGAGACAGCCGCGACGGCGACGACCCCGTCGACGAGCGTCAGCGCCAGGATGCCGGCGACGAACGTCGCGTTGATCCCGACGAGATACGGCACGTTCGGGAGCCGGTCGGCGAGCCGGCCACCCAGCCAGAACGCCGGCAGTCCGGCCGCGAACGTCAGCGTTAGTAGCCCGTTGGCGGTCGACTCCGCGATTCCCTTCGCCGTGAGGTAGCTGACGTAGAAGTTGAACGTCCCCTGCCAGACGAAGCCGGCGCCGACGACGAAGCCGAGGCCCGCGAGGATCACCCGCCACCGGGCGAGTGCGGTCCCGAAGTCGCGTTCCGGCGCGCCGCCGGCCGCCTCACTCCGCCCGCGGAAGACGAACACCAACACGAGCGTCACGAGCGCCGCACCCGCCGCCAACCCCCAGAAGACGAGCCGCCAGTCGTCCAGTTGGGCGACGGCGAACAACACCGCCGCCGGCGCGATCACCGGCGCGAGTTGGCTCGCGGTGCCGTGAATCCCGACCATCTGCCCGGTCTGGTCGGGGTACAACGAGCCGATCAACGGGATGGCGGCGACGAAGTAGCCGCCGGTCGACAGCCCGACCGCCAGCGAGCCGGCCTGTAACGCCAGCAGTCCGTCGGCCCGTGCGGTAAACGAGGCGGCGAGCACGAGCGCAACACCCGTCGCCAACACGACCCGTTCGCGGCGGACGCGAGTGAGGAGATAGCCGATCGGAATCCGCGGGAGCGCGGTGCCGACCCACGCCAACGTCGTGACGGAGCCGACCGCCGCCGCAGACAGCCCCAGACTCTGTTGGAACTCCGGCACCAACGGCGCGAACGCCACCCGCCCGAAGTTGACGAGGAAGACCAGCCCGCAGAGCGTCGTGAACAGACGACGTGTCACTGTGTGTGAACACGCGGTCAGTCGGTTCAAGCGTTGTGAATTCGCTGTCGGCTACGCCTCCGGTGGCCGGTCGGGCTTTCGAAGGAGTAACACGTTCTCCTCGATCTCGTCGTAGTCGGCAGTTGTCGCAGCTACGTTCCGCCAGAGTCGGACCTCCGGGTCGGCAAACCCGACGCGGTCTGCTGCGATCTCTGCCAGAATCGCTGCCGTCTCTACTTCGACCTGCCAGTACGAACCGGAGTCTGCGACCACGTAGGCAGCCACTCCGCCGGGAGCCAGCAGGTCGTACACTGCTTCGAGGTGATGTTGCATTCCGCCGAAGTACTCTTCGATCACTCGCGGGTAGTTCTGTCCGAACCCGTGCGTGACGTTCTCCTCCTCGATGATTGTCTCCATCCGCTCGACAATCTCGTCGACGCGGTCAATCGCTCGGATGTCGGTACGCTCACCCTCGTCGTCGTCGACGTAGATGTTCTTCGTGTGTGAGCGGATGTTCCGACGCTTGATGCGTTGGAGGTCGTCGTTGTCGTCACACTCGCCGAGCCAGACGAGTTCCAAACGTTGGTTCCGTGTGTAGTCGTGCTCGGCGGGATACGGTGGTGAGGTGATAACGTAGTCGACGCCGTCGACGTGTCGGTCACTCTCCAGCAGACGCGACCGCTCCGGGAGTGTCTCACCAATCCGGCGAGCATCACCGTCAATAATCTCCGTCTCACCAGGATCAATCTCACCGTTTTGCATCACCTGTTGAAGCTCTTCAAGATCAGACTCGATGCGGTCTAGCTTCCGGGAGAGAATGTGTTTGACATCCCGGTCACCCTCGGCAGTTCGGTCACGGGTCGCCTCCGGTCCGAACCGTACGTTTCCAACGTCTTCCGGGAGAATCGCGATCATCGCTAGCCGGAACAGATCAGTCACCGCGTCGTCTGGAAACGCCGCGACGTGGTGGCGGAGGACTTGCATCTTCCTGCGTGGCGCCTCGCTGAGCCACCCCTTCGGCGTCTTCTCCGGCACGGAAAAGTTGTACTGATCCAGTGACACCGACTCGGCACTCGCCTCGCCGAACTGGTCGAGTCGCCTGTTCCCACCGGTCGTGATCTCCCGAAAGGCCGGTTCGACCTTCCGCAACAACTCCTCACGGCGACGACGGAACGTCGATAGATCCACGTCCCAGGTCGTCTTCGCACGCGCACTGAGCACGCTGGCGGGGGAGGTGTCGACTCCGATAGCGTCGACACCGTGACGCTTGGCGACGAGCGCGGTCGTCCCGGTTCCGACGAACGGGTCGAGAACGAGGTCGTCTGCCGAGACACCGAACTCCTCGAACAGTCCCTCGACTAATTTGTCGGAGTAAGCGAAGACGAACCGGTACCAGTCGTGGACACGAACGTCTTCCAGACGCTCGACATTGGATTGGTGTTTCAACGTGGAATCCTCTCTGCCTATGGTTTACTCACTGCACATAATATAGTCACTATTTGTAACAGAGGCAGATGCGCTCAGTCGACGTAACGCGCCCGCAACCACTTACACCGCCGGCGCCGAAGCGCGTCCGTGATCACCGCAGACAGAATGGCGGAGGTGGACCGAAACGCGGCCGCGCTCGGGGTGCCGCGGGCGAAGCTGATGGAGTCGAGCGGCAACGCACTCGCCCGTGTCGTTCGCGACCACTGCGAGCCAGGCGCGCGGGTCCGGATGGTGTGTGGCCGCGGCAACAACGCCGGCGACGCGTTCGTCGCCGCGCGGTTTCTCGCCGACTACGACGTGC